>NZ_JAHXPU010000022.1:0-71121 GCF_047308185.1 Pantoea sp. B65 | reverse complement strand
TTCAGCGAACGGTGCATCCGCTCATGCCGTCCGTTCTGCTCCGGGTGACCTTTCCTGATGCGCTCCGGCAGGATACCCAGCTTTATCAGCCACACGCTGAGCTGGCTCAGTCCGGCGATGCCTGAACCGGCGAAAGGCGCCCCGTTATCCGTACGCAGTACTTCCGGCAGCCCGCACTCCCTGAAGACCTTTTCCAGACAGGCGCGAACGAACACCGTACTTTCCGCCTGGCCAGCCTCGCATGCCAGCAGGTAGCGGCTGTGGTTGTCGGTCAGGGTAAAGGGACGGCAGTAGCTGCGGTCCAGTAGCCGGAAGCGGCCCTTGAAGTCAGCGCTCCAGACCTGATTAACGTGACGGATATCGGTCAGCTTCTGCACGTTGCCCGGTGTGCGTCTGCGCTTTTTACGGTCAGGTATTAAGCCTTCGCGTTTGAGGAGGTCACCGACAGTGCTGCCGGCCGGGACATCAAAGTTTACGTTGTGGTTCAGGAGCCACTGACGGATTTTACTGGCCCCCCAGTCCTGATGAGTGAGCCTGAGGTCGATGAGCTGCCGGGCGACATCGGGTGGGATGCGGTGCGGCTGCGTAAGACGTGCACGGGAACGGTCAGCCAGAGACAGGGGGTCATCGTGCTGAAAACGGTTAAGCCACTTGTATCCGGTTTTACGGCTGATGCCGAACTGGCGGCAAAGGGAAGCAAAAGAATGAGTGCCTGCATGGCAGGCACGGATGAATTCGAGGCGTTGCATGATAACAGTCTCAGTCCAGGGCATAGTGAGTCTCCTCCGCTATGCCAGTTATAACTGTTACCCATGTGCCCGGTCTAAAGTGTTACCCATGTGACCGGTTTGTACCTTTATGCCGCCCGCGCCGATGATTTGCACCGGCCGTGATAACGGTGTTTATGTTACGGGAGCCATAAATGGCTCCCCTACAATATTCCGGATATTCCCTGTAGGGGCGGCATTTATGCCGCCCGCGCCAATGATTTGCACCGACCGTGATGACGGCATTTATGCCGCCCGTGCCAATGATTTGCACCGACCGTGATGACGGCATTTATGCCGCCCGTGCCGCTGATGTGCACCCGTCGTGATGAAGGTATGTATGCTGCGGGAGCCGTAAATGGTTCCCCTACATCCCATCACGTATATCATCGGCAGATTCCGCTAATTAAATTTATCCTTGCCGGCGCTATTACTTTTCTTCTGCAATTTGTGGCCTGCCAGATGCAGCAATACAGGCAGTGAATACCAAAAATAAATAATCTTTGCTTACCCTCTTTCCCTCATTTTCATAGGGGAAAGAGGGTGATATCAGGCGACCTGAACCGGTACCGCTTTCGCCAGACGCTTCATCTGATTGTCGCCCTCGAAATAGGCCACTTTCGGCTGCCATTCGCGCGCCTGCTGATCGGACATCTGCACGTAAGAACAGATAATCAGCACGTCACCTTCGCAGGCACAGCGCGCAGCGGCGCCGTTAACGGAGATGATTTTTGAACCACGCTCGGCAGCAATCGCGTAGGTAGAAAAGCGCTGGCCGTTATTGACGTTGTAAATATCGATCGCTTCATACTGCAGAATGCCAGAGGCATCAAGGAAATCCTGATCGATAGCGCAGGAGCCTTCATAATGCAGATCGGCCTGGGTCACTTTTACCCGGTGCAGCTTGCCTTGCAACATGGTGCGTACCATAACTTTATTCACCTCGTTACCCGTTATACTCCAGGTTGCAGATGCGTTGGCGGCGCCTGCTCACCCTGCAACTCGAGTTATTTAGGGTAAAATCAGAAAAAAACGGAAGACAGTATCTGTCGATCGCTATGGCTTGTCTACTGCGTCAGATCAACCTGTTGGTTATCTATCAGACGCGCATTACCCAGCCAGGCCGCCATTAAAATGACCGCACTCTGGCTTTCAGTATTGAGCGGCAGCAGGGTTTGCGCATCGCAAATCGCCAGACCATCGGGACGAAAGCCTTGTGCTGTCAGTTCCGCTTCCGCATCGGCAATAATCTGTTCCACATGTCGTTCGCCGTTCGACAGCTTCTCCGCCATGCCATTCATCACTTTGCTCAGAGCCGGGGCCTGCCGGCGCTCATCAGCGGTGAGATAGCCATTACGCGAACTCAGCGCCAGCCCGTCTTTGGCACGTACCGTCGGGACACCGATAATATCGATATCGTAACCCATATCGGCTGCCATCTTGCGGATCAGTGCCAGTTGTTGATAATCCTTTTCACCGAAACAGGCGAGGTCTGGCTGGACGAGGTTAAACAGCTTGCTGACCACTGTCGACACGCCACGGAAATGTCCCGGACGGCTGGCGCCCTCCAGCAGCGAAGAGAGAACCGGTACCTCGACAAAAGTTTGCGTATCCAGTCCCTGCGGATAGATATCTCCCGGCGCGGGAGAAAACACCAGATCGACCCCGCGACGGTTCAGCTTTTCGCAATCTTCCTGCAGGGTGCGCGGATAGCGCGCCAGATCGTCCGCACGTTCGAACTGCATCGGGTTAACGAAAATACTTACCACCACGATATCAGCACGTTCGCGCGCTTCATCAACCAGTGTCATATGACCATCGTGCAGATTGCCCATGGTTGGCACCAGCGCGATGCGCTTGCCATCCTGACGCCAGCGGCGGATCTCACGGCGCAGCATCGGCAACGTTTCAATTATCAGCACAGACTCTCTCCTGGATTATTGGAAACTGTGTTCTTCAGCGGGATAGCTTCCGGCTTCGACTTCAGTAATGTACTGGCGTACTGCCGCGCGGATATCGCCGCTGTCAGACAGAAAGTTTTTCGCGAATTTAGGGATATGTCCACCGGTAATGCCGAAGGCATCGTGCATCACCAGAATCTGGCCATCGGTAACGTTACCGGCGCCAATACCAATGACCGGAATGCCAAGCGCTGCAGTCACGCGTTTAGCCAGCGCGACCGGCACACACTCCAGCACCAGCAGCTGCGCACCGGCCGCCTCTAATGCCAGCGCATCATCCAGCAGACGATCGGCATCAGCTGTTTCCCGCCCCTGGATTTTGTAGCCGCCGAAAATATTTACCGACTGCGGCGTTAAGCCGAGGTGGCCACAGACCGGCACTGCGCGTTCTGTCAGCTGCTGTACCGTCTCTGCCAGCCACTTGCCGCCCTCCAGCTTGACCATATTGGCGCCGGCACGCATCAGTTGCGCGGCGCTGTCAAAGGTTTGTTGCGGGGTGGCGTAGCTCATAAACGGCAGGTCGGAGAGCAACAGGGCATCAGGCGCGCCGCGGCGCACTGCATGGGTATGGTAGACGATATCAGCAACGGTGACCGGCAGCGTTGAATCATGCCCCTGCACGGTCATTCCCAGTGAGTCGCCGACCAGCAGCACCTGGATACCTTCCCCGGCAAACAGTTTGGCAAAGCTGAAGTCGTAAGCGGTAATGGAGGCGAATTTGCGGCCTGCCTGTTTCCACTGGCGCAGATGAGAAATAGTGGTCGGTTTCATAACGGCCCCTCAGGACGAAATTTCTGATGGGCGAAGTGTAATGGATAGTGAATGGCAGGGAAAAGGTTTATCAGACCAGGGAGCACACCAGTTGCACAACTTTTGTGCGCCGGTTACCAGAGTTTGATCTGGCTGCGATCCAGTAACGCCAGGCTATCCGCCACCGATGAGCCATCCGGAAAGCAGAGTTGCGGGGCGATCTCCAGCAGCGGTAACAGCATAAATGCGCGATTTTTCATATCGTAGTGCGGCACAATCAGACGTTCACTGGCTAGTGTCAGATCGCCAAATAGCAGGATATCCAGATCCAGCGTGCGTGGTCCCCAGCGCTGTGCTTTGCGTACTCGTCCCTGTTCCAGCTCGATGCGCTGGGTATGGTCAAGCAGCGCTTCAGGGCTAAGGCGGGTATCCAGCGCAATAACCGCGTTGAGATAGTCGGGCTGGTCCGGGGGGCCATAAGGTGGCGTACGGTAGAACGATGAGGTGGCGATCGGCTGACTGTCGGGGATCGCCGCCAGTGCATCAAGTGCATTTTGCACCTGATGCAGAGGATCGGTCAGATTGCTGCCTAAGGCGATATAGACGCGCGTCATGCGTTACTGTTGCCGTCACGGCGTGGCGCCGCGCCCGGGGTGCGTTTACGCGGGCGTCGTGTACGACGACGCGGAACCGGATCGTCACCCAGCGTGTTCAGCATGGTTTTCTGCTGTGGCGGCGCAGCTACCTGGAACTCGCTCCACCAGGTGGTGAGACGCAGCAGTTCCTGATTATTTTCCACTTCCGCCCGTAGCGCCAGCAGGTCGTAGGAGGCACGGAATTTAGGATGCTCCATCAGCTTCCATGCGCGCTTACCATGACGGCGTGACAGACGCAGCTGCAGCTGCCAGATATCACGAACCAGGGTGGTGATCCGTTTCGGGATCGCCAGTGCGCGGCAGGCTTCATCCAGCACATCATTCATCGCCAGCGCAAAGGCATCGTAATAGGCCAGGCCGCTCTCCTGCGCGATTTTCTGCGCCACTTCCAGCTGCGGATACCAGAACATAGCCGCAAACAGGAACGCCGGGTTAACGCGCATCTGGTTGTGGATACGGCTATCGGTGTTTTTCAGCACCTGAATCACCATCCGCTCCATTGGGCTGTCGCCCTGCTCGGTAAAGTAGCGGGTGATAATCGGAAACAGTGGCTGGAATAGCTGATATTCACGCAGTTGCAGATAGGTGCTGTAACCATAACCGGCCTGCAGCAGCTTTAAGGTCTCTTCAAACAGGCGCGCTGGTGGAATATCCTGCAGCAATGTGGCGAGGCGCGGAATCGGCTCTGCGGTCTCTTCAGCTACACGCATATCCAGTTTGGCGGCGAAGCGCACCACGCGCAGCATTCGCACCGGATCTTCGCGATAACGCGTTTCCGGATCGCCAATCATGCGGATAATACCCTGCTGCAGATCGTTCAGACCGCCGACGTAATCACGCACGGTGAAATCCGCTACGCTGTAGTAAAGGCTGTTGATGGTCAGATCGCGGCGCTGGGCGTCATCTTCAATCGAACCAAAAATATTATCGCGCAACAGCATGCCGTTCTGGCCACGCTGCGAATTATTGCGATCTTCCGGCTCTTCTTCTGCCTGATGGTGGCCACGGAAAGTCGCCACTTCGATCACTTCCGGACCGAACATCACATGCGCCAGGCGGAAGCGACGCCCCACCAGACGGCAGTTGCGGAACAGCTTGCGCATCTGCTCGGGGGTGGCATTGGTGGTCACATCGAAATCTTTCGGCTTTTTACCCAGCAGTAAATCGCGCACGCCACCACCCACCAGGTAGGCTTCGTAACCGGCTTTATTCAGGCGATAGAGCACTTTGAGGGCATTTTCGCTAATGTCTTTTCGCGAGATTGTATGGCGGTCACGAGGGATAATCGTCATATGACGGACTTCCTCGACCTCGATGGGCGCCTCATCTTCGCGATTCAGGACTTTTCGGCAAAAATTAGCAACTCGGGTAAAAATGGTACACCTCGATAGTGACTAAGAAACTTGGGTGGTAAAAACAGCGGCTAATCATAGCTTAGTGAGAACCGTTTGAGAATGCCGATGTCATCGCATCGCTCCCCGCTGCGTCATTACGTGGAATTTTTGTTAAATTCCACTGCCGGATCGCCTGTTTTAACAGCGTATCCAGTGAATCATCCTGCCAGCCAATCGGTTCCGCCTGCCCGAGAAACTGTAATGCGCGCACCAGCAGCGGGCGCGCATCGCCTTGTGGCAGAGCGGGCGCATGATTTTGCTTCGATAATTTATTGCCGTCATGGTTTAAAACCAGCGGTAAATGTAAATATGCCGGCACCTGCCAGCCAAACTGTTGATAAAGCGCAATCTGACGCACCGTTGGCTCAATCAGGTCGGCGCCACGGACAATTTCTGTCACGCCCTGAAAATGATCGTCAACCACTACCGCAAGGTTATAGGCAAACAGGCCATCGCGGCGATGAATGATAAAATCCTCGCTGGCCAGTGCGGCATCCGCAACCATCTCGCCGCGCAGACCATCATAAAAGCGCGTCACCGGCGCATGCTGGCGTAAACGCAGTGCTGCATTTTCCGGGCCAAACTGCAGTTCGCGGCAATGGCCGTCATAGTGACCGCCGATTTGCTGAATGCGGCTACGGCTACAGCGACAATAATAACTCTGCTGATGCTGTCGTAACCAGTCCAGGGCTGAACGATAAGCATCATGACGCTGTGACTGCCACAGCACCTCACCGTCCCAGTGCAGGCCGTAGTGCTCCAGCTGACGTAAAATTTGCTCTGCGGCTCCGGGCACTTCACGCGGCGGATCGATATCTTCAATACGCACTAACCACTGACCCTGCTGCGCACGCGCCTGCAGATAGCTGCCGAGAGCAGCTATCAGCGATCCAAAGTGTAATTCACCGGAAGGAGAGGGGGCAAAACGCCCGATATAGGATAGTGACATGATATGCAGATACGGAGAGCAGTGAAGCGGGAGCACCAATTTGTCCCTGCTTCACTGCAACATCCGCGCGCCGTTAGCCGGCCATTTGCTTCTCGCGAATTTCCGCCAGCGTTTTGCAATCAATGCAAAGATCGGCAGTAGGACGCGCTTCAAGGCGACGGATACCGATTTCAACGCCACAGGAATCACAGTAGCCAAAATCGTCGTCTTCAACCTTTTTCAGCGTCTTCTCGATCTTTTTGATCAACTTACGCTCGCGGTCGCGATTGCGCAGTTCGAGGCTGAACTCTTCTTCCTGAGCGGCACGATCGACCGGGTCCGGGAAGTTAGCGGCTTCGTCCTGCATATGCGATACCGTACGGTCTACTTCATCCCTGAGTTGATTGCGCCAAGCTTCAAGAATCTTCTTGAAGTGCTCCAGCTGGGCTTCGTTCATATACTCTTCGCCCGGCTTCTCTTGGTATGGCTCCACCCCAGCGATGGCGAGAATACTCAGGGACGATGTTTTACGGTTTTGCCCTTCTTGCATGTTGTTTCTCCTGGATAACACGCACTATCGATCCCCAGTGGGGAAAAAAACAGGCCGCTATAAATAACAGAAGCGATTAAGGTTGGCAATTATTCCTGAACATGACTTGACAAGCCTGTGAGTAAAAGCGTATTTAGCGCAGCGCCAGCGACATCCTATCACAGCAAATTGCGCGAAATATTACAACTCTACTTCCAACGACTTTTTCAGACTCAAACCAGCAGGTGATAACTGCGCCTTATAGCAAAGCACTTCTACTCCGCTATGATGTGCCTGTGCAAGTAGTTTCGCATACTGCGCATCAATATGACGCGCCGGAGATACGTCCTCAATCCCCGAGTGCAAAACGGCAAAAAAGAGTACCGCGCGCTCGCCCTCTTCAGCGATTTTGGCCAGTTCACGCAGGTGCTTCTGACCACGCCCGGTAACCGCATCCGGAAAATACCCTTTACCATGCTGTAACAGCGTCACGGATTTCACTTCAATATAGCAGTTACGGCGATTATCTGCTTGCAACAAAAAATCAATGCGACTGCGTTCCGCGCCATATTTTACTTCCGCCTGTAACGATCTGTATCCAGTCAGTTGCGGGATAAGTTCCGCGCTAATGGCTTCGCGCACCAGGGTATTGGCGCGCAGGGTATTGACGCAGATCCAGTGCCCCTGCCGGGTCTCTGTCAGCTCCCAGCTATGCGGGTACTTGCGGGTCAGACTGTCGGAGGTTGAATACCACACGGTGTCGCCCGGCGTGGCGCAACCGGTCATCGCGCCGGTATTGGCACAGTGGATGGTCAACGTTTCCCCTTGCGGGGTGATGACATCAGCAAGAAAACGTTTGTAGCGGCCAATCAGGCGTGCCGATTGTAGCGCCGGATAATATTCCATGATTAGTCCTGTTTAATGGTCAGTGGCCAGCTCTCAACCACCTGATAGCTGCTACGGCCCTGCGCAAAAGTCGACTGCATCAGAGAAAATTGCGTGACGTCCAACTGCCAGTGGAAATTCGGTGCGGGCATCGCTAGCGGACGGGTGGCATTACGCAACAGGCTGATATGTGGATGAAACGGATGCGGGCTTTGATAACAGCCGCTGCGTGCCGCCTGTGAGCGTAACATTTCGGCCAGCTGCACCAGTCCGCGCGGCGCCTGCCGTGGACCGAGCCACACTACCCCTGGACGTGGCCAGTGACCGGCATCGTCAATATGCAGCGTAAAGGGAGGCTGACGGATGCGCCCGGCCATACGGCTAATGGCGATGGCTTTCTCATCGCTGACTTCGCCAAGAAACGCCAGCGTCAGGTGCAGATTGGCGGCAGCCAGCGGACGCCCGGCCTCTGCGGCAAATGCAGAGGCGCGCCAGGCAATGATTTCCTGCTGTATCGTCTGTGGCAGACCGATGCCGAAGAATAAACGGCGTGTGGACATGGCAGCCTCCGGTAATGAATTGAGAGGAATGCTACAATGCCTGCCAGCATATTGCCCGTCAACATTCAGACTGCAGCGGTTACCCGGCCCCATCAGGGGCGGCTGCCCGGGTGCGATTCGAATTATTTAGGGTATATAACCACGTTGTTACGGAGTTTTCCTGTGAGTGAATTACCGGTCAGTGCCGTGTTACCTGCATTGCTGGCGGCATTGCAACAGGCGCCACAGGTGTTACTGGCGGCGCCCACCGGCGCCGGTAAATCAACCTGGCTGCCTTTACAGATCCTGCAACAGGCGGAGTTCAGCGGGCGTATTTTGCTGCTGGAGCCGCGTCGGCTGGCGGCGCGCAATGTCGCACAGCGGCTGGCGGAGCAGCTTAATCAGCAGCCGGGCGCCACGGTCGGCTACCGCATGCGTGGTGAAACTCGCGTCGGGCCAGATACCCGGCTGGAGGTGGTCACCGAAGGGATCCTGACCCGTATGCTGCAACAGGACCCGATGCTGGAAGGGGTCACACTGGTGATCCTCGACGAATTTCATGAGCGCAGCCTGCAGGGCGATCTGGCGTTAGCGCTGCTGCTGGATGTCCAGCAGGGCCTGCGTGACGATCTGAAAATTTTGCTGATGTCCGCGACTCTCGACAATCAACGCCTGAGCGCGCTGCTGCCGGATGCGCCGGTCATCGTTTCCGCAGGTCGCAGCTTCCCGGTTGAACGACGTTATAGCGCGCTGGCGACGCATCTGCGTTTCGATGATGCCGTGGCGCGTGAGGTCAGCCAGCTGTTACGTGAGGAAACAGGATCGCTGCTGCTGTTTTTACCCGGCGTTGGCGAAATTCAGCGCATCAAAACGCTACTGGAAGAGCGGGTCAGCAGCGATGTCGATCTCTGTCCGCTGTACGGCGCGTTGCCGCTAAGCGAACAGCAGCGCGCGATACTGCCTGCCGCCGCCGGACGCCGTAAAGTGGTGCTGGCGACCAATATTGCGGAAACCAGTTTAACCATCGAAGGTATCCGGCTGGTGGTGGATAGCGCGCTGGAGCGGGTGGGGTGTTTTGATCTGCGTACTGGCTTAACCCGGTTGCAGACCCAGCGTATCAGCCAGGCATCCATGACGCAGCGTGCCGGACGTGCCGGCCGTCTTGAGGCCGGCCTCTGCCTGCACCTTATCGGCAAAGAGCAGGCGGAACGCGCTGCCAGCCATGCGGATGCCGAGATTATTAACAGCGATCTGTCCGCGCTGTGGCTTGAGGTATTGCAGTGGGGTTGCCATGATATCAGCCAGCTCAGCTGGCTGGATCAGCCGCCGTCAGCGGCTTTGCAGGCCGCAGCCAGCCTGCTGGCCACCCTCGGGGCCTGCGACGCCAACGGCAGGCTTAGCGACAAGGGGCGGCGTATGGCCCAGCTCGGCAGCGATCCGCGGCTGGCCGCTTTGTTGATCGATGCCGGCAGCGATCCGGTACGGGTGACGACCGCCGCGCTGTTGGTGGCGATGCTGGAAGAGCCGCCGCGTAGCGGCAGCGGCGATCTGCGCGACTGTTTTCAGCGTGTACAGCCGCACTGGCAGCGACGCGCGCGCCAGCTGCAAAAACGGCTGGAAGTTCGCGAAGCCGCCGCGGATAGCGACTGCATCGTACCGCTGCTGATGGCGGCATTTCCCGATCGCCTGGCGCGGCGGCGCGGTCAGCAGGGACGTTACCAACTGGCCAACGGTATTGGCGTGCAGCTTGATGACGACCATGCCTTAACCCGCTACGAGTGGCTGATGGCGCCGCTGTTATTGCAGAGCGATGCGCAGCCGGATGCGCGGATTCTGCAAGCGCTGCCAGTCGATATTGACACGCTGACGCGGCAGTGCCCTGAACGGGTGCAGTCGGTCACTGCGGTAGAGTGGGATGAAGAAAAAGGCACGCTGCGAGCCTGGCGCCGGCAGCAGATCGGCGCGCTGGTACTGAAGGCACAGCCGCAAGCCAAACCGGAACCGGAAGAGCTGCATCCGGCGATGCTGAACTGGCTGCGCGAGAAAGGGCTGAGCGTACTGAACTGGACGCCGGAAGCTGAACAGCTGCGTATGCGTCTCGCCTGTGCCGCCCGCTGGCTGCCGGAAGAGAACTGGCCTGCCGCGGACGACCAGACGCTGCTGGCCACTGTTGAGCGCTGGCTGCTGCCGCAGATGGGCAGCGTTCGCGATCTGAAAGGACTGCGGCAAATCAATCTCGCCAGTGCCTTATTACAATTACTCACGTGGTCACAACGTCAGCGGCTGGATAGTGCGCTGCCAACGCATTACATCGTGCCGACCGGAAGCCGGCTGCCGTTGCGTTATGATGTCACGCTGCCCCCGGTGCTGGCGGTACGTCTGCAGGAGATGTTTGGCGAGGCGCAGAACCCCTGCGTGGCCGACGGACGGGTGCCGCTGGTGCTGGAGTTACTCTCTCCGGCCCGGCGTCCGCTGCAAATCACCCGCGACTTAGCGGCATTCTGGCGCGGCGCTTATCCGCAGGTGCAGAAAGAGATGAAAGGGCGTTATCCAAAACACCTGTGGCCAGACGATCCGGCAGCCACCGCACCCACGCGAAAAGTTAAGTAGCTAATTATTTTTTTAATAATTAGTTACATTTTTCAGCGCTAATCTCCTTATGACAATCTTAATCCAAATGATAATCATTTGGATTCTCATTATATACTCGACTCACTTCTAATAATAAATATTTCTGATGGGGAGTCGTTATGTCTTTCATTGGCAGGGAGGGCGTTGCGGCTATCCGCGCGCCGGGTAGCAAAACAGGTGTCACCGTTTCATTGCTGATACTGGCGAGCCATGGGCTGCTTAATCCGGCGCAGGCTGCCGAAACCAGCAGCGCCACGTCAGACGCACCGCAGGAGATGGTGGTTTCGGCGGCGGCGGATGAAGCCAGCAACGAGCAGCAGGATTACCAGGTGAAAACCACCCGCGCCGGCACCAAAATGCTGCTGACGCCGCGCGATGTTCCGCAGTCGGTCAGTGTGGTCACCAAACAGCGTATGCAGGATCAAAACCTGCAATCGGTCGGCGAGGTACTGGATAACACCACCGGCGTCGCCACTGAAATTATTGACAGTGAACGTTCAGCGTACTTCTCCCGTGGTTTTCAGATCGATAGTTACACCTTCGATGATATTCCCACCTCCGTCTCTGATACATGGAACTTTGGCGATGCCGGATCGGATACGGCGATTTATGACCGCATCGAAGTGGTACGCGGCGCAACCGGCCTGATGACCGGCGCCGGCAGTCCGGGGGCATCGGTCAATATGGTGCGTAAGCACGCCGACAGTAAAGTATTTACCAGCAATGTCAGCGCCAGTTACGGCAGCTGGAACAAGCAGCGTTACGTGCTGGACGCGGCGGGTCCGCTTAATGAGGCGGGCAGCGTGCGGGGCCGGGTGATCGCCGGCTATCAGGATCAGGACAGCTGGCTGGATCGCTACCATAAAAGCAAAAAGTTCCTCTATGGCGTGCTGGACGCGGATGTTACTGACAATACCACCCTGTCGCTGGGCTACGACTATCAGCAAAGTAATAGCGGTAACCCAACCTGGGGCGGATTGCCAACCTGGTACAGTAACGGCAATCTGACTCATTACGACCGCAGCACCAACTCCGCCGCTAACTGGACACGCTACAGCATTGATTCGCGCAAAGTATTTGCTAATGCGACGCATAACTTCGATAACGGCTGGACCTTCCGTCTGAATGGCACCCATGCAGAAGAGACCTTTAACGATAAGCTGCTGTATGTGATGGATTTCCCGGATGTGCTGAGCGGCGAAGGCACCTCCGGCTTTGGCAGTAAAGATCGCGGCACCCGTAAGCTGGAGTCGATTGATACCTATGCCAGCGGTCCCTTCGGGCTGTTCGGACGCCAGCATGAGCTGGTGGCAGGCGTCAGCTACAGCCGTCAGCATAACGCTACCTACAGCGCCGACGGTTCAATCGACAGTGAGCAGATGGGCAGTTTTAATGACTGGAGCGGCAATGTCGCTGAACCGCAGTGGGGCGACTGGTATCTGAATGCTGATGATGTCGTGCGCCAGAAATCCACCTATGCTGCGGCGCGCTTTTCACTGGCCGATCCGCTGTCGCTGATTGTCGGTGCGCGTTACACCCAATGGAGTACTGTCGGCAGCAGCGGGGATGTACAGAAGAATAACCTGACGCCATACGGCGGACTGGTTTACGACATCAATGATAGCTGGTCGGCATATGCCAGCTATACCTCGATCTTCCAGCCGCAGACCTATCGCGATCGCAATGGCGCTTATCTGCCGCCGGTTACCGGTAAGAACTATGAAACCGGCCTGAAATCGGACTGGCTGAACGGGCGTCTGACGGCGACCTTTGCGCTGTTCCGTATCGAGCAGGAGAACGCCGCGCAGGCTGATGGCGATAACTTCGTCAATAACTCCAGCGAGCAGGCTTATTACGCCACCCGCGGCGCCGTCAGCAAAGGGGCGGAATTTGAGCTGAATGGCGCGCTGACTGACAATCTGCAAATGACCTTCGGCGCGACGCGTTATGTGGCGCGCGACGCTTCCGGCCGCTTTAACAGCAATATGCCGCAAACCTCGTTTAAGCTGTTTACCCGTTATCAGCTGCCGGTGCAGCCGGATCTGACCGTGGGCGGCGGCGTTAACTGGCAAAATCGTACTTTCCAGGACGCCACCGGGCCTGATGGCGAAACCCGGCGCGTATACCAGAGCAGCTTCCCGCTGGCGAATCTGTTTGCCCGTTACCAGCTGACCAGACAACTGGCGGTACAGGCGAATGTTAACAACCTGTTCGATCGCCACTATTACTCCTGGCTGAGCGACTACGCGGTATATGGCGAGCCGCGCAACTACTCGGTTAATGTTTCGTATCAATTCTAATCCCTCACCCCGGCTCGCCGCCGGGGATTTCTCCCGACGGGCAGTTAAGAATATCCGGGTTTAGTGCTATTCTTTCGCACCGGCGAATTCACCGCCACTGCGCCGTGCGCGCAAGTTTTCCCCCGCCGTTGTTAACGGCCGATTAACAGCATTTCGGAAGGTTCCACTTTCCGGCGGTGCAGAACAGGAACAGAGTAGTCGGCCTTGCCGACGGCAATCCCTGGAGAAATGAAACGAATGTCTGGGAATGATCGCGAACCTATTGGGCGCAAAGGGAAACAGCCTAAACCGCCGCGGAAGCGGGTTAAAGGTCGCCGCAGGGAAGAAGAGTATGATGATGAAGATTACGATGATGATCAGGAAGATGATGCTGATGACGACTACGAGGAGGTAGAACCGGTGCCACGTAAAGGAAAAGGAGGCAAGAAAAGAGGCTGGCTGGGGCTATTTATTAAGCTACTGCTGGTCTTTATCGTGCTGATGGCCATTTACGGCGTTTACCTCGATTCGCAAATTCGCAGCCGCATTGACGGTAAAGTATGGCAACTGCCCGCCACGGTGTATGGCCGGATGGTCAGCCTCGAACCGGGGATGTCCTATAACAAGCAGGAGATGATCGCGCTGCTTACCGGCACCCAGTATCGTCAGGTAACGCGCATGACGCGTCCGGGCGAATTTACCGTGCAGGCCAACAGTATTGAGATGATCCGCCGTCCGTTCGATTTCCCGGACAGCAAAGAGGGTCAGATCCGCGCGCGTCTGTCATTCAGCAGTGGCGCTCTGAGCGAAATTAAGAACCTGGATAACGGGCGCGACTTTGGCTTTTTCCGTCTCGATCCGCGTCTGATCACTATGCTGCAATCGCCTAATGGCGAACAGCGTCTGTTTGTGCCGCGCGCCGGTTTCCCGGATCTGCTGGTGGATACGCTGGTGGCGACGGAAGACCGTCACTTCTATCAGCATGACGGTATCAGTCTCTACTCCATTGGGCGTGCCTTCCTTGCCAATATTACCGCCGGTCGCGCGGTGCAGGGCGGCAGTACTCTGACGCAGCAGCTGGTGAAAAACCTGTTCCTGACCAACGAGCGTTCGCTGTGGCGTAAGGCTAACGAAGCCTATATGGCGCTGATTATGGATGCGCGTTACAGCAAGGACCGCATTCTGGAGCTGTACCTGAACGAAGTGTATCTCGGTCAGAGCGGTAGCGATCAGATCCGTGGGTTCCCGCTGGCCAGCCTGTATTACTTTGGTCGTCCGGTTGATGAGCTGAGCCTCGATCAGCAGGCGTTGCTGGTCGGCATGGTGAAAGGGGCGTCGCTGTATAACCCATGGCGTAATCCTCAGCTGGCGCTGGAGCGGCGTAACCTGGTGCTGCGTCTGCTGCAGCAGCAGAATGTTATCGACCAGGAGCTATACGATATGCTGAGTGCGCGTCCGCTCGGCGTGCAGCCGAAAGGCGGCGTGATCTCCCCGCAGCCCGCTTTTATGCAGATGGTGCGTAATGAGCTGCAGCAGAAGCTGGGCGACAAGGTGAAAGATCTCTCCGGGGTGAAAATCTTCACCACCCTCGACTCGGTATCGCAGGATGCTGCGGAGAAAGCGGTGGAAGAGGGGGTTCCGGTGCTGCGTAAACAGCGCGGCCTGAATGATCTGGAAACGGCGATGGTGATTGTTGACCGTTTCAGTGGTGAAGTGCGCGCGCTGGTAGGCGGCGCCGATCCTCAGTTCGCGGGTTATAACCGTGCCCTGCAGGCGCGCCGTTCAATTGGTTCACTGGCTAAACCGGCGACCTACCTGACAGCGCTCAGCCAGCCGGATAAATATCGTCTTAACAGCTGGATCGCCGACAACCCGATTGCGCTGAAACAACCGAATGGTCAGATCTGGAAACCGCAGAATGACGATCGTGAGTTCAGTGGTCAGGTGATGCTGGTCGATGCGCTGACACGTTCCATGAACGTGCCGACGGTAAATCTGGGGATGTCGCTCGGCCTGCAGCAGGTGACCGATACCTGGACCAAACTGGGGGTACCGAAAGAGCAGCTGCAGCCGGTGCCGGCGATGTTACTGGGGGCGCTGAACCTGACGCCGGTTGAAGTGGCGCAGGCCTTCCAGACCATTGCCAGTGGCGGTAACCGCGCTCAGCTTTCTGCGCTGCGCTCGGTGATTGCTGAGGATGGTACGGTGCTGTATCAGAGCTTCCCACAGGCGGAGCGTGCGGAGCCGGCACAGGCGGCTTATCTGACGCTCTATACCATGCAGCAAGTTGCCGCACGAGGTACCGCGCGGGCACTGGGGGCAAAATACCCGAATGCTAACCTCGCGGCCAAGACCGGTACTACCAATAATCAGGTGGATAGCTGGTTTGCCGGTATTGATGGCAAGGAAGTGGCGATTACCTGGATTGGTCGCGATAACAACCAGCCGACCAAACTGTACGGTGCTTCCGGTGCGATGCAGATCTATCGTCATTACCTGGAAAATCAGGCTCCGATGCCGCTGATGCTGACGCCGCCGGAAGATATTGCGCCGATGAGTATTGATTCTGCCGGTAACTTTGTCTGCGGCAGCGCCAGCAGCAGCTGGCGAACGCTGCCAGTATGGACCACCGACGCGAATGCGCTTTGCCAGCAACAGCAGCAACAGGTTCAGCAACAGCAGCAGCAACAACAGCAGCAACAGTCTGAGCAGAAAGACGCCAACGGCGTGGCGGGCTGGATTAAGGATATGTTTGGCACCGATTAAGGCGCTGCCATTGTCAGGGAGGCAGATATGCCGTCCGTACCAATGGTTTGCTCTGTTGCCGTCATCAGGATGGGGGTCATTAATGGCTCCCTTACATCCGGGGCAGGTTTTCTCCCATAGGGGCGGCATTTATGCCGCCTTTTTTGTTGCAGATCCGCGTTTATTTCGCATATCATCCGACCTTCATAATAATAATTATCGTTTACATTATGCACCCATTCTCTTTTAGTGACAGAATGGAACGTTGAAGTGATTTGTTATCAGGGGGCCGGGCGTCAACTCATCGCTACCGCCACTTTCTATGGTTAATGTTTAACTGGCGCCTTACTGCGCCCGCCAATCTTGAAGATCGCCATGCAACTTCAGCACCAACAGGACACCACCTTCCGGCTGGACAACGTCAGTTTTACCGTTCCCGGCCGTATATTATTACACCCCCTCTCGCTGACTTTTCCTGCGGGTAAAGTGACCGGTTTGATTGGTCACAATGGTTCCGGTAAATCGACCCTGCTGAAAATGCTCGGCCGTCATCATGATGCCAGCAACGGCAAGGTGCTACTGAATGACATCCCGGTCGCCGCATGGAACAGTAAAACCTTCGCCCGTCAGGTGGCCTATTTGCCGCAGCAGCTGCCTGCGGCCGAGGGCATGACGGTGCGTGAACTGGTGGCGATTGGCCGCTATCCCTGGCATGGCGCGCTCGGCCGCTTCGGCATTGAAGATCGTCAACGTGTTGATGAAGCTATCACGCTGGTAGGGTTAGAACCTTTTGCCCGGCGGCTGGTAGACAGTCTGTCCGGCGGCGAGCGTCAGCGCGCCTGGATCGCCATGCTGGTGGCGCAGAACAGTCGCTGCCTGCTGCTGGATGAACCGACATCGGCGCTGGATATCGCCCATCAGGTGGAGGTGCTGGCGTTGATCCAGCGTCTGAGCCACGAGCGCGGTCTGACGGTGATTGCGGTGCTGCATGATATCAATATGGCGGCACGCTATTGCGACCATCTGGTGGCATTGCGCGGCGGCGAGGCTATCGCTCAGGGCGATCCTGCCGGGATTATGCATGCTGAGGTGCTGGAGAAGATTTACGGCATTCCGATGGGCATCCTGCCGCATCCGCAAGGCGGGGCGGCGGTGAGCTTTGTTTACTGATTACAGGATGTATTGATGCCGGATTATCTTCGCCGCCGCCTGCTCGCTGCCATGGCGACGTCTCCCTTATGGCTGAACCTGTCGGCTAATGCTGCTGCGCAGCCGGATCTGCAACGCATCATTGCTATCGAGTGGCTGCCTGTTGAACTGTTACTGGCGCTTGGTGTGGCGCCGATGGCCGTCGCCGATAAGCAAGACTACCAGCTATGGGTAGGTAAGCCGGAACTGGCGGCCGCGACCATTGACGTTGGTCTGCGTACCGAGCCCAACCTTGAGTTAATGACGCAACTGCAACCCTCTCTGATCCTCTATTCTCAGGGCTATGGCCCCGAGCCGGAAAAAATCGCGCGTATTGCGCCGGGAATCGGGTTTAGTTTTAACGAAGGCGATGGTAAACCGCTGACCTCTGCGCGCCATTCGCTGATTAAGCTTGCTCAGCACCTCGATATAGAATCACGCGCCCATCAGCATCTGGCGGAGTTCGACAGCTTTATCGCGCAAATGCGTACTCGTCTGGCGCCGCGTGCAACGAAGCCATTATTACTGATGTCCTTAATCGATAATCGTCATGCCATTGTATTTGGCAAATCCAGTCTGTTCCTGGAAGTGATGAATCATCTGGGGATTGAGAATGCCTGGCAGCAAGAGACCAGCTTCTGGGGCAGCGTGGTGATTGGCCTTGAACGACTGGCGGCGATTAAAGATGCCGATGTGATCTGTTTTGCGCATGGTGATGAACCGCTGATGCAACAGGTTTCCACCACCGCCTTGTGGCAATCCTTCACCTTTATCCGTCAGCAGCGCTTTAAGCGCGTTCCCGCCGTCTGGTTTTATGGCGCGACGCTGACCGCGATGCAATTCTGTCATACCCTCGACAGCGCGCTGGAGGCGTAATGAACGCAAACCACAGATTCGCGGTTACGCTGCTCGCTGCGTTGTTAACTGCCGCGCTGGCGCTGACGTTTTACAACTTTAGCCATCAGTTGCCGCTGACGCAGTGGTGGACGGCATTGCGTCAGCCGAATGCCGATGATATTGATCAAATGGTGTTTCACTACAGCACGCTGCCACGTCTGGCCATCTCGCTGCTGGTCGGCGCCGGGCTGGCGCTGGCCGGTCTGCTGTTTCAGCAGGTATTACGTAATCCGCTGGCTGAACCTACCACGCTTGGCGTGGCGTCCGGCGCGCAACTGGGGATCACCATGGTCACCCTCGGCGCGCTGCCTGCGGGCCTGATGACTGCGCAGATGGCGGCGTTGACGGGCGCGCTGTTGGTGGGACTGGTGGTGTTTGGTATCTCCTGGGGCAAGCGCTTATCGCCGGTCACGCTGATCCTTGCGGGTCTGGTCATGAGCCTGTACTGCGGTGCGGTCAATCAGATTGTCGCTATCTTTAATAAAGACCAGCTGCAGAATATGTTTCTCTGGGGCACCGGCGCGCTTAATCAGCAGGACTGGAGCAATGTGATATTGCTCTGGCCGCGTCTGCTGATCGCTTTTGCCCTGACGTTGCTGCTACTGCGCCCGCTGACCCTGATGGGGCTGGATGATGGTGTGGCGAAAAACCTCGGTCTGGCGTTGTCGCTGGCGCGTCTGGTTGCCCTGGCGCTGGCGATCCTGCTGAGTGCTCAGCTGGTTAGCGCCGTGGGGATTATCGGTTTTATCGGCCTGTTTGCGCCGTTGTTAGCACGGATACTTGGCGCGCGCCGCCTCATCAGCCGGATGCTGCTGGCGCCGTTTATTGGTGCGATGCTGCTATGGCTGGCGGATCAGAGCGTAAGCTGGCTGACCGCGGTCTGGCTGGAGGTGTCCACCGGTACCGCCACGGCAATGATTGGCGCGCCGTTGCTGCTATGGCTGTTACCGCGTCTGCGCACCGGCCCGGTACCGCCGGCGCTGAATCAGGGCGATAACCTTGCGCCCGAGCGCCATCGGGTAGTGTGGTGGGCGCTGGTGGCGCTGGGGGTACTGTTGCTGATGGTGGCGGTTGCTTTGTCGTTTGGCCGTAACGCCGCTGGCTGGAACTGGGCCAGTGGCGAATTGTGGCAACAACTGCTGCCGTGGCGCGGTCCACGACTGGTTGCCGCCCTTAGCGCCGGGATGATGCTCGGGGTGGCGGGGTGTCTGATTCAGCGTCTGACCGGTAATCCGATGGCCAGCCCGGAAGTGCTGGGGATTAGCTCCGGCGCTGCCTTTGGCGTGGTGGTGATGCTGTTTATCGTCCCCGGCGATGCTTTCGGCTGGCTGCTGCCGGCGGGGAGTATCGGCGCCGCGCTGACTCTGATGATTATTATGCTGGCGGCGGGACGCGGCGGTTTCTCGCCGCAACGCATGCTGCTGGCGGGTATGGCGATCAGTACCGCGTTTACCACGCTGCTGATGCTGTTACTGGCCAGCGGCGACCCGCGTATGGCCGGGCTGCTGACGTGGATTTCCGGCTCAACCTATCATGTCGATGGCGCTCAGGCGCTGCGTACCAGCATGATTGCGCTGGTGTTAATTGCACTGGCGCCGTTAGCCAGCCGCTGGCTGACAATCCTGCCACTGGGCGGAGTAACCGCACGGGCGGTAGGGATGGCATTAACGCCTGCGCGCCTGACGCTGTTGTTACTGGCCGCAACATTAACCGCCGCCGCAACCCTGAGCATCGGTCCTTTGAGTTTTATTGGGCTGATGGCGCCGCATATGGCGCGGATGCTGGGTTTCCGCCGCGCATTGCCCCAACTGGTGATTGCGGCGCTGGTTGGCGCCAGCCTGATGGTGTTTGCTGACTGGTGCGGGCGCATGATGTCGTTCCCGGATCAGATCCCGGCAGGTCTGCTGGCGACCTTCTTTGGCGCACCTTATTTTGTCTATCTGTTGCGTAAGAGTTAGCTACCCGGGCGTTAAGGCGTAATGCCGATGCTGTGGGAAGGAAGATAGCCGCAACCGCTGAGGTTGCGGCTTTTTTTATGCTGAAACCCGCTGCCGGGAACAGTAAATATTCGTACCTTGTACGAAATAAAAGCTGGTAACTCGTACTCAGTACGAGTATAGTGACGGCAACAGGGAGGTAGGCGACAAATGGAATATTTTGAATTTATTGAAACTGTCATCTTCAGCAAGCAGCGGCAAAACCTGCTCAGTGATGAAAGCTTCAGGGAATTGCAGGAATATTTGCTCACGCATCATGCTGAAGGTGACACGATAAGTAAAACCGGCGGCTGCAAAAAAATACGCTGGGGGCGTCCAGGTATCGGGAAGCAGGGTGGCGTAAGGATTATTTACTATCTGCTCACCCATAGCGGCAGGCTTTATCTGCTGACGGTTTACCCTAAGAATGCCAAAGATGATTTGAGTGCAGCGGAAAAGGCCATCTTAAAGGCCTTAACCGACCGACTGAACTAAACTATGCCGTACGCAGGGTGCGGCATTTTCGCAAAGGTTTGTATTATGGATAAAAAACTGTTTAACGATCTGGTCGAAAGCATGGAACAGATGGTTGCGATTGAAAAAGGCGCAATGCAGCCCGCTCAGGTTCATCGTCACCATCTGCCAAACGTCAAATTATTACGTGAAACCAGCGGCATGAAGCAGGATGAATTCGCCGAAGCGGTCGGTGTCAGCGCCTCACTGGTGCAAAGCTGGGAGCAGGAGCGGCGTATACCTTCCGGTTCAGCGCTTAAAATCCTGCTGATGCTTGAACGAAATCCCGCGCTGATGAGCGATTTGCTTGCCCTCTGAAGCGAGTGCCGGTTGCCATTGTCCCGGACAGAGAACGGGCGGCGTTGGCGCCGCCCGTGACCGGTTATAACTGCGCAAAACTGCGGCGTGCCGCATCGACGGTATGTTGAATATCGGCTTTGCTGTGGGCCAGTGACATAAAGCCCGCTTCAAAGGCGGAGGGGGCAAGATAAATTCCTTCTTCCAGCATCAGATGGAAGAACTGCTTAAAGCGCTCCACGTCGCACTGCGTGACATCCTGATAGCTGGTCACCGTCGCGGCAGTGGTAAAGAACAGACCGAACATGCCGCCAACATGATTGACGACTAACGGGATGTTTTCCGCTTTTGCCGCCGCCAGCAGACCATCAGCCAGCAAACTGGTCAGTTCACTCAGGGTTTCATGGCAACCGGGTTTGGCAATTTCACTCAGGCAGGCAAAACCGGCGGCCATGGCAATTGGGTTACCGGAGAGTGTCCCCGCCTGGTAAACCGGGCCGGTTGGCGCCAGCGCATTCATCACGTCGCGACGACCACCAAAGGCGCCGACCGGCATGCCGCCGCCAATGATTTTACCCAGACAGGTAAGGTCCGGCTTCACGCCATAGTACGCCTGAGCCCCTGCCAGAGCGACGCGGAAACCGGTCATCACTTCGTCAATGATCAGCAGTGCGCCAAACTCATCACAAAGTGTACGCAGTCCCGGCAGGAAACCGGCCTGTGGCGGGATACAGTTCATATTGCCGGCAACCGGCTCCACGATAATGCAGGCGATATCCGCAGGATACTGTTCGAACGCCGCGCGTACCGATGCCAGATCGTTGTAGGTGCAGGTCAGGGTATGTTTGGCAAAGTCAGCCGGTACGCCCGGTGAATTTGGCTGGCCGAGGGTCAGCGCGCCAGAACCGGCTTTTACCAGCAGACAGTCGGCATGGCCGTGATAGCAGCCTTCGAATTTAATAATTTTGTCGCGATGCGTGAAACCGCGCGCCAGACGGATGGCGCTCATGGTGGCTTCGGTACCGGAGTTCACCATACGCACCATATCCATGGTCGGCACCAGCTGACAGACCAGCTCAGCCATTTTCACTTCCATTTCGGTGGGCGCACCAAAACTCAGACCACGTTCGGCAGCTTCAATCACCGCATGACGGATTGCCGGATGGTTATGACCCAGCACCATCGGCCCCCAGGAGCCGACGTAATCGATATAGGCTTTACCATCCGCGTCATAGAGGTAAGCGCCGTTCGCACGCTCGATGAAAAGCGGTACGCCGCCGACACCGGTGAATGCGCGCACCGGAGAGTTAACCCCACCGGGAATTAACTTTTGCGCCTGGGCATACAGGTTTTCAGACTTACTCATGGATCGGGCTCCTGAATCGTACATTAGAAAAATCACCACTATTCTAAGGAACATACCGGTGGGTTGAAAGGCGTGCAGCACGATTGATTCGCCGGCAAAGGATCTTATTGCGACGCAAGCGCAGCAGATGGGTATCATATCTTTCTACATTTCCTGATAAATGAAACTGATATGAGTGAGCTCTCGCCATCTACCGAGCAGTTACCCGTGGTGCCCATTCGTCGTGGTGACTACCTGCGCCTGTTGCTGCGCCGTGATAAAACACCGGTGGCAATACTTATCGTCGCGGGTATTGTCGGCACCCTTGCCGGCCTGGTCGGCGTGGCATTTGAGAAAGCGGTAAATCTGGTACAGGCGCTGCGTTTATCGGCGCTGTCTGATGCCGGTTCCAGCTTGTGGCTGGTGTTACCGCTGGCATTTATCCTCTCTGCACTGCTGGCGGTGTCCGGCTACTGGCTGGTGCGTCGGTTTGCGCCGGAGGCTTCGGGTTCTGGTATCCCGGAGATTGAAGGCGCGCTGGAAGAGCTGCGTCCGGTACGCTGGTGGCGGGTGATCCCGGTGAAGTTTATCGGCGGTATGGGAACGCTGGGGGCCGGTATGGTTCTCGGGCGTGAGGGCCCTACAGTGCAACTGGGCGGGAATATTGGCCGCATGGTACTGGATCTGTTTCGCTTACGTAGTGCGGAAGCGCGACATTCCCTGCTGGCGACCGGTGCGGCAGCCGGTCTCTCCGCGGCTTTCAATGCGCCGCTGGCAGGCATTCTGTTTATTATTGAAGAGATGCGTTTACAGTTCCGCTACAGCGTGATTTCGATTAAAGCGGTATTTATCGGCGTAATCATGTCGAGCATCGTCTTTCGCATCTTTAATGGCGAGCATGCGGTAATTGAAGTTGGCAGGCTCAGTAATGCGCCGGTGTATACCCTGTGGCTCTATCTGCTGCTGGGCATGCTATTTGGTTTTATCGGGGTGTGGTTTAATACGCTGATTTTTCGCGCCCAGGATATGTTCCAGAAACTGCATGGCGGGCGTATGCAAAAAGTGCTGCTGACTGGCGCCCTTCTCGGCGGTCTCTGCGGCGCACTGGGCGTGATTCAGCCGGAAACCGCAGGCGGTGGTTTTAATTTAATCCCGCTGGCAGCAGCAGGGCATTACACTGTTGGTATGCTGTTATTTATCTTTCTCGCGCGTATGCTCACCACGTTACTTTGCTTCGGTTCCGGCGCGCCGGGGGGTATTTTTGCCCCGATGCTGGCGCTGGGAACGCTGTTGGGCACGGTATTTGGTATGGTCAGCAGTTCGCTGTTCCCTGAGTGGGCGCTGCAGCCGGGAACCTTTGCTATTGCCGGAATGGGGGCGTTGTTTGCTGCTTCAGTACGTGCCCCCCTTACCGGAATCGTGCTGGTGCTGGAGATGACGGATAATTATCAGCTGATCTTGCCGATGATTATCACCTGCCTTGGCGCGACGTTGCTGGCGCAGTTTCTTGGTGGTAAACCCTTGTATTCTTCTCTGTTAGCTCGCACATTAGCCAGACAGCAACAGCAACAAGATGCGGAATCTGCGCGCAAGGCACAGGGTGCCAATACTTGATTGCGATACCAGGCTATTAGATAATCACAAAAGATATGGTTAACTACACTCTGCGGTATCTTGACCTGACAGGCGACAGCCTGAACGCATTACTGGAGTATTTAAATGAGCGACGATGTAGCAGCACTGCCTCTGCAATTTACCGATGCAGCAGCCAGCAAGGTGAAAAACCTGATTTCCGATGAAGATAACCCGGACCTGAAACTGCGCGTATACATTACCGGCGGTGGTTGCAGTGGTTTCCAGTATGGCTTCACTTTCGACGATAAGATTAACGACGGCGATATGACCATTGAGAAATCTGGCGTGGCGCTGGTGGTTGACCCGATGAGCCTGCAATATCTGGTGGGCGGGGCGGTTGATTACACCGAAGGGCTGGAAGGTTCACGCTTTATTGTCACTAACCCAAACGCAAAAACCACCTGCGGTTGCGGTTCCTCTTTCAGTATCTGACGCTGAAAAAAGGGCGAAGATCGCTTCGCCCTTTCGGTTTACCACTCGACGGTGACCAGACGTTGTTCCTGACCACCCGTTCTGTTCCCTGTTATCTTGCTTTCAGTCACTTTCGGTTGTGCGGATAGCTGACGGCCACAATCAATCAGTGGTGCTGACTGACTGACACCGACACGCCCATCCACCTGGCAACGCGAATAGATGGTTAATTTCACTCCGATACTGCCACTGGTGGCCGCACAGAGATTACCCGCCATCAACAGGCCTGCGGCCAAAATAACGGCTTTCATCACGTCTCTTTTTCCCGGTGCAAGCTATGCGCAAATACGCATATAAATACGCTATGAGAATAAACTTTCGCTCAGCGTCACGGATTGATTAACGACAAAATTTGCTGTTTCTTTAATCAATTTTGGGCTGCTGTTTAGCATCAGGCTATTTTTGCGGTTGTAATGCGGAGCAGAGTTGCTCTGCCGCCAGGATGATCCGCGGGCCGGCACGGCTAAACCAGTCATCATTGACGGCGATAACCGGCACCGTCAACTGCGGCTGCCAGAACTGCTGCACCACCGGGATACGCTGCGCATCACCGGTAATGACGATGGCCTGCGGATGACGCATGATCACCTGCTCGCGACTGACCTGCGGCCAGGGGACTTTACTGTCGGCAAAAATATTATCGCCGCCGCATAACTGCAGAATCTGGTTCTGCAGCGTTACCTGCGAGGCGGTGAATAGCGGCTGCATGCCAAACTGCAGAAACACCGGCTGACGTTGCGGGTGCTGATAGCGTTGGCGCAGCGCGGCAAAACGTTGCGCCAGTTCATCAGCATGCTGTTGCGCCAGCTGCGGCTGCGGACTCCAGGCCTGCAGTTCACGCAACGTCGCGACGACCGACTCAATGGATTGGGCATCCAGCCAGACAATTTTTAGCCCGAAGGCCTGCAATTGATCAACCTGACGCTGTGGCGTGCCGCCGCGCCATGCCAGGATCACATCCGGTTTGAGCGCCAGAATGCGTTCGACATTGATTCCCTGCCAGTTGGCTACCTGTTCCAGCTGGCGCGCCGCGGGCGGATAATCGGAGTAAGCGCTCACGCCAACCGGTGTAATCCCGGCGGCAAATGCCAGTTCGGTAAGATGCGGCGCCAGCGCGACCACCCGCGGCGCGCTGGTTGCCAGCGCAGTAAACGGCAGCGCCAGCAACAGCAGCAGGGTGCGAAATAACTTAGCCACGCAGATTATTCAGCAGGGTTTCTACCATCAGTGACGATTGCTGTGCGGCGACCACCAGAAACTCATCAAAGCTAAGATGTGAGTCCTGATCGGCCACATCGGAAATCGCCCGCACCACGACAAATGGCGTGTTGAACTGATGACATACATGGGCGATTGCCGTGGCTTCCATCTCTACCGCAATCGCCTGCGGGAAAGTCTGACGAATACGTGCCAGCGGTTCGGCACCGTTGATAAAGGCATCGCCGCTGACTACCAGACCGCGCACTGCATTAAGTTTTAAGCCGGCAATACAGCTTTCAGCCGCGGCGATCAGTTTTTCATCCGCCGCGAAAGCTGCCGGGCAACCGGCCATCTGTCCGGCTTCATAGCCAAATGCCGTGACATCAACGTCGTGATAGCGCACTTCATCCGATACCACGATATCGCCCACGTTTAGCGTCGGCGCCAGACCGCCGGCAGAGCCGGTATTAATAATAAAATCAGGTTTGCATAACTCCAGCAGCAGGGTGGTGCCCATGGCGGCAGACACTTTACCGATGCCGGATTTCAGCAGCGCCACATCAACGCCGTTCAGGGTACCGGTATAGATTTCACAGCCACCGAGCGTCAGGGTCTGACGGTTTTCAATCTTGTCACGCAGCAGGGTAACTTCCTGCTCCATCGCACCAATAATGCCTGCTTTCATAGAGAGATACTCGCTATTGTTAATGTTGTAGAATTTATCACCTAAAGTGATGCATAGTTTAACATGGATGTTCTGATAGTATTCACGCACCCGGTGAGAGGATTTATGGCAGAGATTAATTTCAGGAAGAAAATCAGTTTCCAGCGGCCATACAATAACCGTGAAGAACCCGTTGGTGAATATAATATTACGCGTCACTTTGAAAGCGATCGCGGGCGAATTATTAATTCTGCTGCTATTCGTCGCTTACAGCAGAAAACCCAGGTATTCCCGCTGGAACGCAATGCTGCCGTGCGTTCGCGTCTGACCCATTCGCTGGAAGTGCAGCAAACCGGGCGCTATATCGCAAAAGAGATTATTGAGACGTTAAAATCCAGCGGCGGGCTGGCGAAGTACGGGCTGGAGGATTTCGCCGGCGCTTTTGAAAGCCTGGTGGAGATGTCCTGTCTGCTGCATGACGTCGGCAATCCCCCTTTTGGTCATTTTGGCGAGTCGGCGATTAACGACTGGTTTAATGATAATTTGCCTGCCGAGCTGGTGGATCCGCAGGTCTGCGGCGTGTTCAGCGATGATGAGATCAAAGCCTTTAGCCAACTGAACGATACCATCCGCCAGGATCTGTGCCATTTTGAAGGTAATGCGCAGGCGATCCGTATGGTGCATACGCTGCTGCAACTGAATCTGACCTATTCACAGGTCGCCTGTATTTTAAAATATACCGCCCCGGCGTGGTGGCGGGGCGATAAGCCGGCGGAATTTAGCACCCTGATGAAAAAGCCCGGCTTTTATCTGTCAGAACAGGATTATATTGCCGACCTGCGCGTGGCCACCGATATTGACGAACATCATCGCTTCCCGCTGACCTATATTATGGAAGCGGCGGATGATATTTCTTACTGTATTGCCGACTTAGATGATGCGGTAGAAAAAGCGATATTTAATGTTGATGCATTGTATGAATTCCTTGAGCAGAGCTGGGGGAAAGTCAAAGCCGGTGATGCTTTTGCCCGAACCGTCGGTTCTGCATGGAAGATAGCTAATGGCAATGGGCGTTTCCGCAGTAAGAACGACCAGTTTTTTATGTCGCTGCGCGTCAGTGTGCAGAATGTTCTGGTGTCGTATGCGGTGAAGCGCTTTGTGGAGAATTTATCTGCGATTTTTGCCGGTAACTTTAATCACTCATTGTTAGAGGATGAGGGGGAAGAGGGACGGCTGCTGGCGATCTTCAAAACCGTGGCGCGCAAGCATGTATTTAACCACTCGGAAGTTGAACAGCTGGAGTTGCAGGGATATCGCGTCATGAAAGGGCTGCTGGATATCTATAAGCCGTTGCTGACCTTGAATTACGAAGATTTTACCCTATTAATGAACGAGGACTTTTTAAAAGGCCGGCCAATTGAAACGCGGCTGTTCCATAAGCTCTCGGGTAAACATCGTAAAGCATATCAACAGAAAATGAGGACTATCATTGTTGAACATAAGTATCAACGTCTGCTGTGGGAACGCTATTATCGTGCGCGTTTGCTACAGGATTATATCAGTGGTATGACCGATCTGTATGCCTGGGATGAATATCGTCGACTGATGGCGGTTGAGTAACAATTTGCTGGCGAGATTTGTAAAGATTAAGAATAAATTTTTACCATTTCCAAATACTTAAACATGAACTTCGCGCTAAAAATTTAATCTTATCACCGTGACCACAGCAATGGTCTGCATCATTGTCAGAGACGAGAAACCGACGAATGAAGAAAACAACCTTAGTATTGAGCGCACTGGCTCTTAGCCTGGGTATGGCGATGAATCCAGTGACGGTTCAGGCCGCCGAAACGGCCTCTTCCTCCAGTCAGCAATTGCCAAGTCTGGCACCGATGCTGGAAACAGTTATGCCTTCCGTGGTCAGTATTAACGTTGAAGGCAGTACGACCGTGCGCACGCCGCGCCTGCCACAACAATTTCAGCAATTCTTTGGCGACAACTCCCCGTTCTGCCAGGACGGTTCACCTTTCCAGAGTTCGCCAATGTGCCAGGGCGGTGGACAGGACGGTCAGGACAGCCAAAAAGGCCAGCCTGATGATAATACCCGCCAGGAGAAATTCCGCGCGCTGGGGTCCGGGGTGGTGATTGACGCGGCCAAAGGCTATGTCGTCACCAATAACCACGTGGTGGATAACGCCACCAAAATTATGGTTCAGCTGAGCGATGGCCGTAAATATGACGCCAGGGTGATCGGTAAAGATCCGCGTTCGGATATCGCTCTAATCCAGCTGCAGGAGTTCAAAAATCTGACGGCGATTAAACTGGCGGATTCCGATAACCTGCGGGTCGGTGATTATACGGTGGCGATTGGTAACCCTTATGGCCTTGGCGAAACCGTGACCTCCGGTATTGTTTCAGCTCTGGGGCGTAGTGGCCTGAACGTCGAAAACTATGAGAACTTTATCCAGACCGATGCGGCGATTAACCGGGGTAACTCCGGTGGGGCGCTGGTGAATCTGAACGGCGAGCTGATCGGTATTAACACCGCTATCCTTGCGCCGGACGGCGGCAATATCGGCATCGGCTTCGCTATCCCAAGTAATATGGTGAAAAACCTGACGGCGCAGATGGTGGAGTATGGTCAGGTGAAACGCGGTGAGCTGGGTATTATGGGCACCGAGCTGAACTCCGAACTGGCGAAGGCGATGAAAGTCGACGCTCAGCGCGGGGCATTTGTCAGCCAGGTGTTGCCAAACTCGTCAGCGGCGAAAGCCGGTATTAAAGCGGGGGATGTGATTGTCTCCATCAATAAGAAACCAATCTCCAGCTTCTCCGCACTGCGTGCCCAGGTCGGAACCTTGCCGATCGGCAGCAAAATGGAGCTTGGTCTGCTGCGTGATGGTAAACCGGTCACGGTGAATGTGGAGCTGCAACAGAGCACGCAAAATAAAGTGGACTCCGGTACCATCTACAACGGCATTGAAGGCGCCGATCTGAGCAATATCGAAGTTAATGGTCATAAAGGCGTGAAAGTCGACAACGTGAAGCCAAATACTGCCGCTGCGCGTATTGGGCTGAAGAAGGATGATGTCATCCTTGGGGTCAATCAGCAGCCAGTGACCAACCTTGGCGAATTGCGTAAGATCCTTGATAGCAAACCTGCCGTGCTGGCGCTGAATATTCAGCGTGGCGATAGCAGTATTTATCTGCTGATGCAGTAACTCCGTCGCCGATCGTGCCGCTGTCTTGTGCAGCGGTACGATCTTTGCTCTCTGCTCCCCTGGCACTGGCTGCCAATTGTGATATTCCCCGCATTTTTTGCCGCTCTGTGCAATTGCACAATGTGCCGCGCGATTCTCCCCGGTATGCTAAATATCCCTACGCTTTGCAGGAGTGTTTGATGGCCACCTATCATCTGGATGCACGTCTGGCCCAGGAGATCGTTGCACGCACGATGAAAATTATTGACAGTAATGTCAATGTGATGGATGCGCGCGGCCGTATTGTTGGCAGCGGCGATCGTGAACGCATTGGGGAAATGCACGAAGGGGCGCTACTGGCTTTGTCGCAGGCACGGGTAGTGGATATTGATGAGGCGGTGGCAAAACATCTGCACGGGGTGCGCCCCGGCATCAATTTACCCCTGCGTATCGACGGCGAGATCGTCGGGGTTATCGGTTTAACCGGCGATCCGCTGACACTGCGCCACTATGGCGAACTGGTCTGTATGACCGCCGAAATGATGCTGGAGCAGGCGCGGCTGCTGCATATGCTGGCGCAGGATAGTCGCTTACGTGAAGAGCTGGTGCTGAATTTGATCCGTAATGAGGTGTTGTCGCCAGCGCTAACCGACTGGGCCCAGCGGCTGGGTATTGACCTTAATCAGCCGCGTGTGGTGGCGGTGGTTGAAGTGGACAGCGGTCAGCTCGGCGTCGATAGCGCCATGGCTGAGTTGCAGCAACTGCAAACCCTGTTAACCACCCCGGAACGCGATAACCTTATTGCCATTGTCTCGTTAACCGAGATGGTGGTCCTGAAGCCGGCGTTAAATGCGCATGGTCGTCACGATCAGGAAGATCACCGTCGGCGTGTGGAGCAGCTGGTGTCACGCATGAAAGAGAGTGGTCATCTGCGGATCCGCATCGCACTGGGTAATTATTTTACCGGGCAGGGGAGTATTGCGCGTTCATATCGCACCGCCCATACCACCATGGTGGTGGGTAAGCAGCGGATGCCGGAGCAGCGTAGTTATTTCTATCAGGATTTAGTACTGCCGGTGCTGCTGGATAGTCTGCGCGGCGGCTGGCAGGCAAATGAGCTGTCACGTCCGCTGGCCAAACTGAAGGCGCTGGACAGTAATGGTTTGCTGCGGCGCACGCTGATTTCGTGGTTCAGTAATAACGTCCAGCCTTCCGCCACGGCCAAAGCATTGTTTATTCATCGCAATACGCTGGAATACCGGCTGAACAGAATTTCGGAACTGACGGGGTTAAATCTGAGTAACTTTGATGACCGGCTGTTGCTGTATGTGGCGCTGCAGCTGGATGAGCAGCCGTAAAAGGCGGGGCGCCGGGATCGGCTTAGGGGAGCCATTAATGGCTCCCGCTAATTAATTAACGGCCGCTGCGGGTTAATTTTTCCAGATCTGATTCAATCTCGGTGATCTTATTCGAGACCACACTTTCCAGATGACGCAGATCGTCGAGGATCTTACGTTTCAGATCGACTTCAACCTGATCGCGCTGGCAAATCTGATCCAGTTCGTCGATCACATAGCGCAGATTCGGGCTGATTTCCTGCACTTCTTTATAGCCCTGGCCAATGCCATCGCCGACCACCGTTTTACGCTGACGCGGGTATTTAAATTTCACGCTTTTGGCGAAAAATTCACCTTTATCTTTGCGGAAATAGATTTTCAGGATGTCGTTATTGGCTTCCTGACGCAGGCTATAGCGGTCGATATCATCAGGAGCGGCGATGCCCAGGCTTTTCAAATTATCATACATGGCTTTTTAATCCTTATGCGGGAGAATGTGGTTACGGCTGCGCGGCGCAAACACGGCGTTGTCAGCTGCCCGCGACCTCAGATACTGGCTGTACTCTGTGGTAGCGGCGCGCTATACGCCTTGTCTTTGCTTTGCTCGCTCGTCCCGTACTCAGGTGAGTATATGTAGAAATCAAAAAACATGTGGAAGAGCATGAGTGCGCTTAACTGGCGCGGATTATCGCCTGAAATGTAAACAAACGCACCTGTTACTTCGCTGCGCGAAACAGGTAATCAGGCTAAGAAGTGTAAAGAAAAGATTACGGGTCACTGGCGTGACCCGCAGCTTAATTAATCAATGGTACGCAGCAGCTCGTTGATGCCCACTTTGCCACGCGTTTTGGCGTCGACTTTCTTCACGATCACCGCGCAGTACAGGCTGTAGCTACCATCTTTCGATGGCAGGTTGCCGGAAACCACCACCGAGCCAGCCGGTACGCGGCCATAATGCACTTCGCCTGTTTCGCGATCGTAGATTTTGGTGCTCTGGCCGATGTAAACGCCCATTGAGATCACGGCGCCTTCTTCCACGATAACGCCTTCTACGATTTCAGAACGCGCACCGATAAAGCAGTTGTCTTCAATGATCGTTGGGTTGGCCTGCAATGGCTCCAGGACGCCGCCAATGCCGACGCCGCCAGACAGGTGCACGTTTTTACCAATCTGCGCGCAGGAACCCACGGTAGCCCAGGTATCAACCATTGAGCCTTCATCAACGTAAGCGCCGATATTGACATAAGATGGCATCAGCACGGTGTTACGTGCAATAAACGCGCCCTGACGAACGGCCGCAGGTGGTACAACGCGGAAACCTTCCTGCTTAAAGCGCGCATCGTCGTAGTCGGCGAATTTCATTGGCACTTTATCGTAGTAACGGCTTTCTGCGCCATCAATCACCTGATTGTCGTTGATGCGGAAAGAGAGCAGTACCGCTTTCTTCAGCCACTGATGAGTAACCCACTGACCGTCAATCTTTTCAGCTACGCGCAGGGCGCCGCTGTCCAGCAGGCTGATAACCTGTTTTACGGCTTCGCGAGTCACGGTATCAGCATTGGCTGGCGTGATGTCGGCACGGCGCTCGAAGGCGGCCTCGATAACACTCTGTAATTGTTGCATTTTAAATCTCTAAGTTATGTCAGATCTCACAGGCTATTTTACTTGCCAGTTTAAGCCCCGGCAGCGCTCGCAATCCTCACGTACTTCAGTACGCTCCGGTTGCTGCGCGCTGGCCGCAGTTAAACTGGCTGCGACAATTACGCCTGGCGCATCTCACCATTTTCGAAAAAATCAAACATCAGTCACACTTTATCGTTTGGATTAAGTGCCTCTGTCAACCGTTGTTGCAACAGATCGCGTAATTCGGCATCCAGTGCGCGTCGATCGCTGTTTGCCAGGATAAATAAATCCTCGACCCGCTCGCCGATGGTACTAATGCGTGCGCCATGCAGCGATACCCCTAAATCCGCAAAAACTTCCCCTACCCGTGCCAGTAACCCGGGCTGGTCGAGCGCGATCAGCTCCAGATAGGTGCGGCGGTCGGTATGGTTAGGCAAAAAGTTAACCGCGGTATCGACGTTAAAGTGCTTCAGTTTGGCTGACGGGCGTCGGGTACGCGGCGGCACCCAGCGCGTCTGAGTAATGGCTTGCTCCAGCGCCTGACTAATCATCTGGTGGCGGTCTGCCGACAGCGGGCTGCCATCCGGCTCCAGCACGATAAAGGTATCCATTGCCAGACCGTCGCGGCTGGTAAAGATTTGCGCATCATGCACGCTGAGGTTACGGCGATCCAGTTCACCGGCAACCGCGGCAAACAGATAAGGACGATCCGGGCTCCAGATAAAGATCTCGGTACCGCCGCGCGTCGCCTGTGGACTCACCAGCACCAGCGGTTTAGTTAAATCGTGGTTCATCAGGTGACGCGCATGCCATGCCAGCTGATTGGGGGTGTGGCGCAGGAAATAGTCGGCGCGACAGCGGGCCCAGATATCGTGCAGCGCCTCTTCGTCGATATTATCCATCCGCAGCAGCGCCAGCGCCTGCAGGCGGTGATGACGTACGCGTTCGCGCAGATCCGGACTATTCTCGCTGCCGCGCCGCAGCTGTTTCTCGGTGGCGAAAAACAGTTCACGCAGCAGGCTCTGTTTCCAGCTGTTCCACAGATTTTCATTAGTGGCGCAGATATCGGCGACGGTCAGACACACCAGATAGCGCAGGCGATTTTCATTCTGCATCACTTCAGCGAACTGTTGGATCTCGGTGGGATCCTGAATATCGCGACGTTGTGCGGTTACCGACATCAGTAAGTGATGACGCACCAGCCAGGCGACCAGTTGCGTCTCACGCGAATTAAGGCCGTGCATTTCGGCAAACTCCAGCGCGTCCTGCGCGCCGAGCACCGAATGGTCGCCGCCGCGCCCCTTCGCGATATCGTGGAACAGCGCCGCCATAAGCAGCAGTTCCGGCTGCGGCAGACGTGGCCACTGCTCGACGCATAATGGATGGCGCGGGCGCGTCCCCTCATCGGCAAAGCTTTCCAGCTTTTGCAGTACGCGAATAGTGTGCTCATCGACGGTATAGGCGTGGAACAGGTCAAACTGCATCTGGCCGACAATTTTGCCCCACTGCGGCATATAGGCCCACAGCACGCTGTGGCGATGCATTGGCACCAGCGCACGACTTACCGCGCCGGGATGGCGCAGGATCGCCAGAAACAGTTGCCGCGCCTGCGGGATGGTACACAGCGGCTGTTTGAGATGACGCCGGGCGTGGCGCAGCTGACGCAGGGTAGTGGAGTAGATACCGGTAATATTCTGATTGCGCACCATTGCCCAGAACATGCGCATAATCGCTTCCGGCTGGCGCGCGAACAGGGTTTCATCACGCAGATCGATTAAGGTGCCGCGTAGCTGAAAATCAGCATCAATCGCGCGCGGTTTCTCATCGGCGCCCAGCGCCAGAATGGCCTCGTCAAACAGCTGTAGCAGCATTTGATTCAGCTCGCTGATGCGGCGGGTGACGCGGAAGAAATCTTTCATCATGCGCTCAACCGGTTCGTTGCCTTCGCCCTGATAGTTCAGGCGCTGCGCCACGTTCAGCTGACGGTCGAACAGCAAGCGGTTGTCATAGCGGGTGAGTGTCAGATGCAGCGCGAAGCGGATACGCCATAAAAAGCTCTGGCATTCGTTCAGCTCATTGCGCTCGGCTTCGGTGAGAAAACCAAAGTTGACCATTTCACTCATTGAGGTGGCGCCGAAATGACGCCGCGCGACCCACAACAGGGTATGAATATCGCGCAGGCCGCCCGGGCTGCTTTTAATATCCGGTTCGAGGTTGTAGCTGGTGCCGTGGTAACGTTTGTGGCGTTCCTGCTGCTCTTCGATTTTGGCCGCGAAAAAGCGCGCGGAGGGCCAGAAACCGTCGCTAAAGACGTTTTTCTGCATTTCGAGGAACATCGCCACATCGCCAACCAGCATGCGGGATTCAATCAGGTTAGTGGCGACGGTCAGATCGGAAAGCCCTTCCAGCAGGCACTCTTCCAGCGTACGTACGCTGTGGCCCACTTCCAGTTTCAGATCCCACATCAGGGTTAGCAGCTCGCTGGTGCGTTGCGCCGCCTCTTCGTTAAGCGGGGTGCGGCTCAGGATCAGAACATCAATGTCCGAAAGCGGATGCAGTTCGCCGCGCCCGTAACCGCCGACCGCCACCAGGGCGATATCCGTCATCTGTTCAAAGCCGTAAAAACGCCACAGACGGCATAGCAGGCGGTCAATAAACAGAGTACGGGCATCGATCAGATCTTCGGCATCGCCACCGGCGTCAAAGGCATCGGCCAGAGACTGGTGAAAGGCATCCAGATGCTGCTTCAGGGTTTCGCAGCTGAGTTGCGTATCGTCCCAATGGGCTGGCGAATCTGCAAGCCCGATATTCACATTTTCCGTCACGCTATTGCTCATCTGCGCTCTCTCTCTGGGATTTCTACCGGGCGAAGCGGTCGCCCGTTGCTGGTGATATCGGACATAAAAAAACCGGCTACAGGGCCGGCTTCTGGTTAATTAACGCTGGGAGTTTAACGCGGGGTTAGCCCTCGTTGACTAACACGTTTTCGATCGTGTCATCTTTACGCAGCGTCAAAATTTCACAGCCGTTGTTTGTCACCACAATAGTATGCTCATACTGTGCGGACAAGCTGCGATCTTTAGTTTTTACCGTCCAGCCATCTTTCATGCTGCGAATACGGTAATCGCCGGCGTTGACCATTGGCTCGATGGTAAAGGTCATCCCCGCCTGCAACACTACGCCGCCATCATCGGCATCGTAATGCAGCACCTGCGGCTCTTCATGGAAGCCTTTCCCAATACCATGGCCGCAATATTCACGCACCACGGAGAAGTCCTGCGCTTCAACAAACTTCTGGATCTCACGCCCGAGGCTGCGCAGACGAATGCCCGGTTTTACCATCCGCAGCGCCAGGTAGAGGCTCTCCTGCGTGATGCGGCACAGACGTTCGCCAAGAATGGTCGGTTTACCGGCGATAAACATCTTTGAGGTATCGCCGTGATACTCATCTTTGATCACGGTGACGTCGATATTGACGATATCGCCATCCTTCAGCAGGCGCTCTTCGCTTGGGATGCCGTGGCACACCACTTCGTTAATCGAAATACAGACTGACTTCGGAAAACCGTGATAGCCAAGACAGGCGGAAATCGCCTGTTGCTTATTCACAATATGATCGTGGCAAATGCGATCCAATTCAGCGGTGCTGACGCCTGGCTTAACGTAGGGCTCAATCATCTCCAGCACTTCGGCTGCCAGACGGCCCGCCACGCGCATCTTTTCGATTTCTTCAGGGGTTTTTATTGAAATAGCCATTAATTTTATCCGCGGTTGTCGTCATTTTCGACAATAATGTAGGCAGTGGATCATAATTCTTCCGTGCGGAATTATGGCGCACCGCCTTTAGTGCTGCAATGTTAGCAGCCTGTCCAGGCGCTGCCAAATAGTGATTATGCCGCGCCAGGCCGCATAACAACTATTGGCGTCGCAGGCTGGTTTGTGGTATAAAGCGCGCCGACGATTCTCTGTACGACGATGCAAATCTCGTCATCCGGGAAACGCATAAATCTCATTATGTGTAAATAACACACACATACCAACACCATACGCCGGGGTGCCTAAAAACAGCGTCAGGGCGCGGGCAGTTTGGCCGCAGACAGCGCGCAGTCGAGGAGCGTACATCAGTACGTGACGAGAACGCACTGCCTAAGGTCCAAATGGCAAGCGTCCGCCTGAAGGGTCGGTTGTATGGGGTATGTGGAGGCTTAACCCCAATAAAATTTAGAGGTAATCATGGCAACTGTTTCCATGCGCGACATGCTCAAGGCTGGTGTTCACTTCGGTCACCAGACCCGTTACTGGAACCCGAAAATGAAGCCATTCATCTTCGGTGCACGTAACAAAGTTCACATCATCAACCTTGAAAAAACGGTACCAATGTTCAACGACGCTCTGGCTGAACTGAACAAGATCTCTTCCCGTAAAGGTAAGATCCTGATCGTTGGTACTAAGCGCGCTGCAAGCGAAGCGGTGAAAGAAGCTGCTCTGAGCTGCGACCAGTTCTTCGTTAACCATCGCTGGTTGGGTGGCATGCTGACTAACTGGAAAACCGTTCGTCAGTCCATCAAGCGCCTGAAAGATCTGGAAATTCAGTCTCAGGACGGTACTTTCGACAAACTGACCAAGAAAGAAGCGCTGATGCGTGGTCGTGAACTGGCCAAGCTGGAAAACAGCCTGGGCGGTATCAAAGATATGGGCGGTCTGCCGGACGCACTGTTCGTTGTTGATGCTGACCACGAACACATCGCAATCAAAGAAGCAAACAACCTGGGTATCCCGGTATTTGCTATCGTTGATACTAACTCTGATCCAGATGGCGTTGATTTCGTTATTCCTGGTAATGACGATGCGATCCGTGCCGTAAACCTGTACCTGACCGCAGTGGCTACCACTGTTCGCGAAGGTCGTTCTCAGGATCTGGCTCAGCAGGCTGAAGAAACCTTCGCCGAAGCTGAGTAATAAGGCTTGCTCTTCACAGAGCCCTTAATACCCGGGAGCATCTTGTAGGGCGAAGGGTATAATCAGATAGTGATCTGTAAGGGGCCCCTAAGGCCCCTTTATTGTTTAAAGTCTGCTTCGCCAGGTTGTCATAACGGCGGGGTAGAATACATCTCCTGCGAATTAAACGCTGTTTCACCCGCGCTACTGCGAGGGGAGAAAACAGGTTCACAGTTAACCGAGGATAAAGAGAATGGCTGATATTACCGCTGCTCTGGTAAAAGAACTGCGCGAGCGTACTGGCGCTGGCATGATGGACTGTAAAAAAGCGCTGACTGAAGCAAGCGGCGACATTGAGCTGGCTATCGAAAACATGCGTAAGTCTGGCGCAATTAAAGCAGCGAAAAAAGCAGGCAACGTTGCTGCTGACGGCGTAATCAAAACCAAAATCGCTGGCGACTATGCTGTGATTCTGGAAGTTAACTGCCAGACTGACTTTGTTGCTAAAGATGGCGGTTTCCTGGCATTCGTTGAAGAAGTTCTGGATGCCGCAGTGGCGGGTAAAGTTGCTGACGTTGACGTGCTGAAAGCGCAATTTGAAGAGCAGCGCGTGGCGCTGGTTGCCAAAATTGGCGAGAACATCAACATTCGCCGCGTTCAGATCCTGGCTGGCGAGCAGCTGGGCAGCTACCAGCACGGCGCACGCATCGGCGTACTGGTTTCCGCTAAAGGCGCTGATGAAGAGCTGATCAAGCAGGTTGCTATGCACGTTGCTGCCAGCAAGCCTGAGTTCGTCAACCCGGAAGACGTGTCTGCCGAAGTGGTTGAAAAAGAACGTCACGTTCAGCTGGAAATTGCCATGCAGTCTGGCAAACCAAAAGAAATCGCCGAGAAAATGGTTGAAGGCCGTATGAAGAAATTCACCGGCGAAGTTTCTCTGACCGGCCAGGCTTTTGTTATCGATCCAAGTAAAACCGTGGGCCAGGCACTGAAAGAAAAAGGTGCTTCCGTGGTGAACTTCATCCGCTTTGAAGTGGGCGAAGGCATCGAGAAAGTTGAAACCGACTTCGCAGCAGAAGTCGCGGCCATGTCCAAGCACTAATCATGGTCTGAGAGAACCGCCGAATGGCGGTTCTTTTTTACCAGTGACGGGCGGCATAACTACCGCCCCTGCGGTGGTCCTGATTCCCCTGTAGGGGAGCCATTTATGGCTCCTGCTTGTCATAAGTTTGGATGAAATCACTACCACGCATTTTCAGTCTCATCCCAATAGCAATTTACGCTGGCTAAGCGGATGATACATCAGATTTAACTCTTCCAATTTGATGATGGCACCCAGGAAAAATGACCATGGCTACCAATGCAAAACCTGTATATCAACGTATCCTGCTAAAACTCAGTGGTGAAGCACTGCAAGGTGCCGAAGGTTTTGGTATCGACGCAAGCGTACTCGATCGTATGGCGCAAGAAGTGAAAGAGCTGGTCGAGCTCGGCATTCAGGTGGGCGTGGTGATCGGCGGCGGGAACCTGTTCCGCGGTGCGGGTCTGGCGCAGGCCGGAATGAACCGCGTTGTCGGCGATCATATGGGCATGCTGGCCACGGTGATGAATGGCCTTGCGATGCGTGATGCGCTGCACCGTGCTTATGTTAACGCGCGCCTGATGTCAGCGATCCCGCTGAATGGCGTCTGCGATAACTACAGCTGGGCTGAAGCTATCAGTTTACTGCGTAATAACCGCGTGGTGATCTTCTCTGCCGGTACCGGTAATCCTTTCTTTACCACCGACTCCGCAGCCTGTTTGCGCGGCATCGAGATCGAAGCCGACGTGGTGCTGAAAGCCACCAAAGTCGACGGCGTTTACTCTGCTGACCCGGTGAAAAATCCGGACGCGACCCTGCATGAGCAACTGACTTATCAGGACGTGCTTGAGCGTGAACTGAAGGTGATGGATCTGGCTGCATTTACCCTGGCGCGTGACCATTCGCTGCCAATCCGCGTGTTCAATATGAACAAGCCCGGCGCACTGCGTCGTGTGGTGATGGGTGAAAAAGAAGGCACGCTGATTACGCATTAATATCAGTCACGGCATAAAATAGGGTATATTCTGTAGGCGCGATGCTCAGTCACGCGTTCCAGTCAGGATTTTCGAATATTATTTAAACGGGTCTTAGCTGGCTAAGGCCTGCCTGGTAACCAGAATCCAAGGGTTCCAACGTGATTAACGACATCAGAAAAGATGCAGATACGCGCATGGATAAATGCGTTGATGCATTCAAAAACCATATCAGCAAAATTCGTACTGGCCGTGCGTCCCCGAGTATTCTCGATGGCATTATGGTCGAATATTACGGTGCTGCTACGCCGTTGCGTCAGCTGGCTAACGTAACGGTAGAAGATTCACGTACGCTGAAAATCAACGTGTTCGATCGTTCATTAAGTTCGGCCGTTGAGAAAGCGATCATGACCTCCGATCTGGGTCTTAACCCAAGCTCTGCAGGGGCTGATATCCGCGTTCCACTGCCGGCATTGACCGAAGAGCGTCGTAAAGACCTGATCAAAGTCGTGCGCGGTGAAGCGGAGCAGGGACGTGTTTCTGTTCGTAACGTCCGTCGTGACGCCAACGATAAAGTGAAAGCGCTGCTGAAAGACAAAGTGATCAGTGAAGACGATGAGCGTCGTTCACAGGATGAGATTCAAAAAATGACTGACGTCTACATCAAGAAGATCGATGTGGCGCTGGCAGACAAAGAAGCGGAATTGATGGATTTCTGATCCCATCATGCACCGTAGAAACGCCGTACAGATTCCCGTTCAGACAGAATGGCGGGTCTGGCGGCGTTTTGCATTTTGCATGGTTAACCTCTACCCAGTCGCTTTCAAGTTCTCCGGCGTAGTGGCGGTATTGATGCCGCCTGCCGAACGGACCTGCAGCTTGAAAGAGGAAGGGTAGTTACACAGAGCAGCCTAATGAAGCAATTAACCATCCTCGGCTCGACCGGTTCTGTCGGCACCAGCACACTGGCGGTGGTGCGTGAGAATCCTCATTTATTCACGGTAAAAGCGCTGGTCGCCGGACGCAATGTCGATCTGATGGCGGAACAGTGTCAGCAATTCCGTCCCGCTTATGCGGCGATGTCTGATGAGGCTTCCGCCCGGGCGTTGCGCCAGCAGCTGAAAGCGCGCGACATTACGACCGAGGTATTTGCCGGCGAGCATGCGGCCTGCGAGCTGGCGGCGTTAGATGATGTCGACCAGGTAATGGCTGCGATTGTTGGCGCTGCCGGTCTGTTACCGACCCTCGCGGCGATCCGCGCCGGTAAAACGGTGCTGCTGGCCAATAAAGAGTCGCTTGTCACTTGCGGCCGTCTATTTATGGACGCGGTACGTCAGGCGAAAGCCCAGCTTCTGCCAATCGACAGCGAACACAACGCCATTTTTCAGAGTTTGCCTGCTTCCATCCAACAGCAGTTAGGATACGCTGACCTCAAGGGTAACGGGATTGATAGCGTTATTCTAACGGGATCGGGTGGTCCTTTTCGTGACACGCCACTAGACACGCTGTGCAGCGTGACGCCGGATCAGGCTTGTGCGCATCCGAACTGGTCGATGGGACGTAAAATCTCCGTCGACTCGGCCACCATGATGAATAAAGGCCTTGAATACATCGAAGCCCGCTGGCTGTTTAATGCCACTGACGCGCAGATGGAAGTGATCCTGCACCCGCAGTCGGTGATTCACTCCATGGTGCGTTACCGCGATGGGAGTGTGATCGCACAGCTGGGATCGCCAGATATGCGTACCCCTATCGCTCATGCCATGGCATGGCCACAGCGTGTAAGCGCCGGTGTGACACCGCTGGATTTCACCCGCATGGGTGCACTCACTTTCGCTGAGCCTGATTTTGCGCGCTATCCCTGCCTGAAACTGGCGATAGATGCCTGCAAACAGGGACAGGCCGCGACCACGACGCTGAATGCGGCGAATGAAATCGCTGTCGCTGCGTTCCTGAATTCACAGATTCGCTTTACCGATATTGCCGGGATCAATATGGCGGTACTGGCAGCGCTTTCTTGTGAGGAACCGCAGAGTGTGGAAGCGGTGATTGAGATCGACAGGCGGGCGCGCCGTGTGGCAAATGAACTACTGGCGCGTTTTGTCGCTTATCGGTAATTCAACGATTTGCGGCGGCGCCATTTGTTCGGCGCGGTCGGAAATGGTATAGTCTCCGGCTACCGTTGAGCAGATATGGCCTGTAGCTGCGGTAGTGAGAGCCGTGTGGAACACGGCTTTTTTGCGCCAGCGTGCAGAGTATTCAGAAGCCGTTGTATTTCTGATTAAAGGAAATAATTACGCGTTATGTCGTCCGAAAATCAATTACAAACCGATGACCAGCTCGGGACTGGCCCCCGCCATGTGGCCATCATTATGGATGGCAACGGTCGCTGGGCAAAGAATCAGGGTAAAATGCGCATCTCCGGTCATAAAGCGGGAGTGAAATCGGTACGTCGTGCCGTTAGCTTCGCGGTGAGCAATAAGCTCGATGCCCTCACGCTTTATGCCTTCAGTAGCGAAAACTGGAACCGTCCGCCGCAGGAAGTTATGGCGTTGATGGAGCTTTTCGTCTGGGCACTCGACAGTGAAGTGAAAAGTCTGCACAAGCATAATGTTCGTTTGAGAATTATCGGCGACATCAGTCGCTTTAACTCACGCTTACAAGAGCGCATCCGTCGCGCAGAGGAACTTACTCAACAAAATAATGGACTAACGCTCAACATTGCCGCGAATTATGGTGGCCGTTGGGATATCATCCATGGCGTCAGACAAATCGCCGAGCAGGTGCAGGAAGGATTGCTTCGTCCCGATCAAATCGAAGAAGATACCCTGGCGAAGCACCTTTGTCTCAGCGATCTGGCACCAGTGGATCTGGTAATAAGGACCGGGGGAGAACATCGCATCAGCAACTTCCTGCTGTGGCAGGTTGCCTATGCAGAGTTTTATTTTACTGATGTTCTTTGGCCTGATTTTGATGAACAAGTTTTTGAAGGTGCAATGAATGCTTTCTCACACCGAGAGCGCCGGTTTGGCGGCGCAGCACCTGGTGGCGTCTGAGCGCACTGGGGGTAACCTTTGCTGAAATCTCGTCTGATTACGGCGTTCATACTGATACCGGTAGTGATTGCGGCACTGTTTTTGCTGCCACCGGCAGGCTTTATGATGACCACATTAGTGGTATGTATGCTGGCCGCATGGGAATGGGGCCAGTTTGCTGGTTTTGCCTCCCGCTCTCAACGTATCTGGCTGGCTGTGCTCTGCGGCCTGCTGCTCGCCTTAATGATGCTGGCGCTTCCTGCTTATCAGTTCAGTCTGCAACTACCGGTGATGAGTATCTCGCTCTGGGCCTCGCTCGGCTGGTGGCTGGTGGCGCTCGGGTTAGTGCTGTTCTATCCGGCGTCGGCCGCATTTTGGCGTCAGTCACGTTTCCTGCGTTTAGTGTTCGGTATCCTGACGATTGTGCCTTTTTTCTGGGGCATGCTGGCGTTGCGCCAGTATCACTATGATAACGACCATTTCGCCGGCGCCTGGTGGCTGCTGTATGTGATGTTCCTGGTTTGGGGCGCCGACTCTGGTGCTTATATGTTTGGCCGGTTGTTTGGCAAGCATAAGCTGGCGCCGAAAGTGTCGCCGGGGAAAACCTGGGAAGGCTTCTTTGGCGGCTTGCTGACTTCGGCGCTGATCTCCTGGCTGTTTGGCCTTTGGGCCCCGTTAGCCGTTGAGCCGGGCACGCTGCTTGCCTGTTCGATTATCGCCGCATTAGCGTCGGTACTGGGCGATTTGACCGAAAGCATGTTCAAACGTGAAGCCGGGATTAAAGATAGCGGAAATCTGATTCCGGGGCACGGCGGGATCCTCGACCGTATTGATAGCCTGACTGCTGCGGTGCCGGTGTTTGCCTGCCTGCTGCTGCTGGTCTTCAACACCCTTTAAAGGACGCACTTGCCATGTTGAGCATACTCTGGAGCTTTGCTGCCTTTATCGTTGCGCTGGGCGTGTTAATTACCGTCCACGAGTTCGGTCATTTCTGGGTGGCGCGGCGTTGTGGCGTGAAAGTCGAACGTTTCTCGATCGGCTTTGGTAAAGCGCTGTGGCGTTATCGCGATCGCCAGGGTACGGAGTATGTGCTCGCGCTTATCCCACTCGGTGGCTACGTCAAGATGCTCGATGAACGTGTCGAGAGTGTCGCCCCTGAGTTGCGTCATCAATCCTTCAATAATAAAACCGTGCTGCAGCGTGCTGCTATTATCGCTGCCGGCCCGTGCGCCAACTTTATTTTCGCCATCTTTGCTTACTGGCTGGTATTTATCCATGGCGTGCCGGGTGTTCGTCCGGTGATTGGCGAAATAGTGAGCGGTTCGGTGGCGGCAGAGGCGCAAATTGCCCCGGGCATGGAACTAAAAGCAGTCGATGGTATCGAAACGCCTGATTGGGATGCAGTACGGATGGCGCTGGTGGCAAAAATCGGTGACGACGAAACCACCATCAGTGTGGCGCCATTTGGCTCTGCGCAGTCGACGGAAAAAAAGCTCAATTTGCGCCACTGGCAATTTGAGCCTGATAAGCAGGATCCGGTGGTGGCACTGGGTATCCGGCCACGTGGACCAGAGATCGAATCGGTGCTGGCTGAAGTGCAGTCTGGCTCACCTGCCAGTGCGGCAGGTTTGCAAGCAGGCGACAGGATCGTTAAAGTCGATGGTCAGCCGTTAGGGCAGTGGCAGAGTTTTGTCACCCAGGTGCGTGATAATCCCGGCAAGGCGATGGCGCTTGACGTTGAGCGCCAGGGGGAAGTGGTCAGTCTGACGCTGACGCCTGAGGCGAAGCCGGACAATAGTGCAGAAGGGTTTGTGGGCGTGATCCCACGCGTGATCCCACTGCCGGACGAATATAAAACGGTGCGCCAGTATGGTCCGTTTGCTGCAATTGGTGAGGCCACGGATAAAACCTGGCAACTGATGAAGCTGACGGTCGGCATGCTTGGCAAACTGGTGACGGGTGATGTGAAGCTGAACAATCTGAGCGGGCCGATTTCAATCGCGCAAGGTGCCGGGATGTCAGCTGAGTATGGTGTGATTTATTATCTGATGTTCCTTGCGTTAATCAGCGTGAACCTCGGGATTATCAACCTGTTCCCATTACCGGTTTTAGATGGTGGTCATCTGCTCTTCCTGGCGATCGAAAAGATCAAGGGAGGACCGGTGTCCGAGCGAGTTCAGGACTTCAGTTATCGTATCGGCTCGATTTTGCTGGTGCTGTTAATGGGGCTTGCACTATTCAATGATTTCTCACGCTTGTAGTCGCCGTAAAGGTGCACGCAGGTTCGGGATGTGTTAGGAAGAACGCATAACAACGATGGCGATGAAAAAGTTGCTCATAGCGTCGCTGCTGTTTAGCAGCGCCACCGTATACGGTGCAGACGGGTTCGTAGTGAAGGACATTCATTTCGAAGGGCTGCAGCGAGTCGCCGTCGGTGCGGCCTTGCTTAGCATGCCTGTGCGTCCAGGTGATACGGTGTCTGACGAGGACATCAGTAATACCATTCGCGCCCTGTTTGCCACCGGAAACTTCGAAGACGTTCAGGTACTGCGCGACGGCCAAACGCTGATCGTCCAGGTTAAGGAGCGTCCGACCATTGCCAGCATCACTTTCTCCGGCAACAAAGCGGTGAAAGAGGACATGCTCAAGCAGAACCTGGAAGCCTCTGGCGTGCGCGTTGGCGAAGCGCTGGACCGCACCACGATCTCGACTATCGAGAAAGGGCTGGAGGATTTCTACTACAGCGTTGGTAAATACAGCGCCAGCGTAAAAGCAGTGGTCACGCCGCTGCCACGTAACCGTGTGGATCTGAAACTGGTCTTCACCGAAGGTGTTTCCGCGCAGATTTCGCAGATCAACGTGGTCGGTAATAAAGCCTTCAGCTCTGAAGAGCTGATTTCCCGCTTCCAGCTGCGCGATGAAGTGCCGTGGTGGAACGTGGTAGGCGATCGTAAATATCAGAAACAGAAACTGGCGGGTGACCTTGAAACCCTGCGTAGCTTCTATCTGGATCGCGGTTATGCCCGCTTTAATATTGACTCCACGCAGGTCAGCCTGACGCCGGATAAAAAAGGTATCTATATCACCATCAATATCCATGAAGGCGATCAGTACAAGCTTTCTGGCGTGGTGGTGAACGGCAATATGGCTGGTCACTCAGCGGAAGTTGAAACGCTGACCAAAATCGAACCGGGCGAGTTGTATAACGGTGCGAAAGTGACGCGCATGGAAGACGACATCAAGAAGATGTTTGGTCGTTACGGCTATGCCTATCCGCGTGTGGTGACTCAGCCTGAAATTAACGATGCGGATAAAACCGTTAAGTTGCATGTCAATGTCGATGCCGGTAACCGTTACTACGTGCGTAAAGTACGTTTTGAAGGTAACGATACCTCGAAAGATGCCGTACTGCGCCGCGAAATGCGTCAGATGGAAGGGGCATGGCTGGGCAGCGACCTCGTTGAACAGGGCAAAGAGCGCCTGAACCGTACCGGTTATTTTGAAACCGTCGATACCGATACCCAGCGTGTACCAGGATCGCCCGATCAGGTTGACGTGGTGTATAAAGTGAAGGAACGCAACACCGGTACCTTTAACTTCGGTATTGGTTTTGGTACGGAAAGCGGCGTTAGCTTCCAGGTTGGCGTGCAGCAGGAAAACTGGCTGGGAACCGGTAATACCGTTGGTATCAGCGGGACTAAAAATGATTACCAGACCTATGCTGAGTTCTCGCTGACCGATCCGTACTTCACGGTGGATGGTGTCAGTCTCGGTGGTCGTATCTTCTATAACGACTTTAAAGCGGATGATGCCGACCTCTCCGACTATACCAACAGAAGTTACGGTACAGACGGTACGCTGGGCTTCCCGATCAATGAAAACAATACCCTGCGTGTTGGCTTAGGTTACGTTCATAATGACCTGTCCGATATGCAGCCGCAGATTGCCATGTGGCGTTATCTGCGTTCGGTAGGCGAAGAGCCGGGTCAGGATTATTCAGCCGACGACTTTACCTTTAACTACGGCTGGACTTATAACAACCTGGACCGTGGATTCTTCCCGACCAACGGTAACCGTACTAACCTGAATGGTAAAGTGACGATTCCAGGTTCGGACAACAGCTTCTATAAAGTGACGCTGGATAGCCAGCAGTATATGCCGCTGAATCAGGATCGTACCTGGGTGCTGTTAGGTCGTGGTCGTCTGGGTTATGGCGATGGGTTAGGCGGCAAAGAGTTGCCATTCTACGAAAACTTCTATGCCGGTGGGTCCAGTACCGTGCGTGGTTTCCGTTCGAATACCATCGGTCCGAAAGCGGTTTACTACAATAATAACTCGTCTAACTGTTCAGGAACGGCAACCATCTGTAGCTCTTCAGATGCGGTCGGTGGTAACGCAATGGCGGTCGCCAGCATGGAGCTGATTACGCCAACGCCATTCCTCAGTGAAAAGTATTCGAACTCGGTGCGTACTTCGCTATTTGTTGATGCGGGTACCGCCTGGGATACAAAATGGGAGAATACTGATGCCACCCGTGCAGCAGGTGTGCCGGATTATAGCGATCCGAGCAATATCCGTGCTTCTGCCGGTCTGGCATTGCAGTGGATGTCTCCACTGGGTCCACTGGTGTTCTCCTATGCACAACCGGTGAAAAAATATGAGGGAGATAAAGCAGAACAGTTCCAGTTTAACATTGGTAAAACCTGGTAACTAACTGCGCAAGGAAGCAACTCAAGTGAGTATCGCGTCGTCACCCGGCAGCCTTTGTGCCGCCGGGGTCACGCAAAACATGTGTCAGTGACACGAACGGTGATGGTAAGGAGTTTATAGTGAAAAAGTTGTTGTGTGCCGCAGGTCTGGGTCTGGTTTTAGCTGTTTCAGCTGGCGCTCAGGCTGCTGATAAAATTGCAGTGGTTAACGTTTCCAGCATTTTCCAACAGTTACCGCAGCGTGCGACAGTTGCGAAACAGCTTGAAAATGAGTTCAAAGGTCGCGCAAGCGAGCTGCAGAACCAGGAACGCGATCTGCAAACTAAAATGCAGAATCTGCAGCGCGACGGTTCAACCATGAAGGCCAGCGATCGTAGCCGCATGGAAAAAGACATTATGGCGCAGCGCGAAGCGTTCTCGACTAAAGCTCAGGCTTTCGAGCAGGACAACCGTCGTCGCCAGAGCGAAGAACGTAATAAAATTCTGAGCCGCATCCAGGATGCAGTGAAGAAAGTTGCTGATGACGAAGGTTACGACGTCGTTATCGATGCAAACGCTGTAGCTTATGCAGCTAACTCTAAAGACATCACTGCTGATGTTCTGAAACAGGTTAAATAATACATGTCTTCAATTCGACTGGCTGATTTAGCCCAGCAGTTGGATGCAGAATTGCACGGAGATGGCGATATCGTCATCTCCGGCATTGCTTCTATGCAATCCGCCCAAAACGGCCAGATCACCTTTTTAGCCAACAGTCGCTACCGCGAGCAACTGGCAACCTGCCAGGCTTCTGCCGTGGTGCTGTCGCAAGCCGATCTGGAGTGGTGCAAAAGTGCTGCTTTAGTCGTCAAAAACCCCTATCTGACCTATGCGCGTATGGCGCAACTGTTGGATACCACCCCGCAACCGGCGAGCAATATCGCCCCCAGTGCGGTAATTGATGCCAGCGCTAAACTCGGCAATAACGTCTCTGTTGGCGCCAATGCCGTCATCGAGTCTGGCGTTGAGCTAGGTGATAATGTCGTTATTGGCGCTGGCTGCTTTATCGGTAAAAACACCCATATTGGTGCCGGTTCGCGCCTGTGGGCCAATGTCTCGGTTTATCATGAAATACGCATCGGTGAGCAATGTCTGATTCAGTCAGGCACGGTTATCGGTGCAGATGGTTTTGGTTATGCCAACGATCGCGGCAATTGGGTGAAAATTCCCCAGCTTGGCACGGTGGTGATTGGTGACCGGGTCGAAATCGGCGCCTGTACCACTATTGATCGCGGCGCTCTGGATAACACTCAAATCGGCAATGGTGTTATCATTGATAACCAGTGTCAGATTGCACATAACGTGGTGATTGGCGACAATACCGCAGTGGCGGGTGGCGTGATCATGGCCGGTAGCCTGACGATTGGTCGTTACTGCATGATCGGCGGCGCCAGCGTAATTAACGGTCACATGGAGATTTGTGACAAAGTTACGGTGACCGGAATGGGAATGGTGATGCGACCAATTACCGAACCTGGGGTATACTCTTCGGGAATTCCGCTGCAACCCAACAAAACCTGGCGTAAAACAGCAGCGTTGGTGATGAATATTGATGAGATAAGCAAACGCTTAAAACACATCGAGCGTAAAGTCGGTAAAGACTAAGCGAACATCCCGCGTCTGCCCGGCTTTCACAACTAAAACATGCGAAGCAGGGATAGCCAAGCGCACGGAAACAGAATTTGCGGCCTGCGGACGATCTTGCGATCTTTGCAGGCCGTGTTATTAATGCCATCAGATTTTTTTTAGGACAGGAAGAGTATTTTGACTACTGAAACTCATACTCTGAAGATTGAAGAGATTTTAGAGCTACTACCACACCGTTACCCATTTTTGCTGGTAGACCGCGTTCTTGATTTTGAAGAGCATAAATATCTGCGTGCGGTAAAGAATGTGTCGGTCAACGAACCGTTTTTCCAGGGGCATTTCCCTGGTAAGCCGATTTTTCCAGGCGTCCTGATTCTGGAAGCGATGGCGCAGGCCACCGGCATTCTGGCGTTTAAAAGCGTAGGTAAACTGGAACCTGGCGAACTGTACTATTTTGCCGGTATCGATGAAGCGCGCTTTAAGCGACCTGTAGTGCCTGGCGACCAGATGATCATGGAAGTCACGTTCGAGAAAACCCGCCGTGGTCTGACGCGCTTTAAAGGCGTAGCAACTGTTGACGGTAAAATTGTCTGCGAAGCAACGATGATGTGTGCCCGCAGCCGGGAGGCTTAATCCGTGATAGACCAAACCGCCGTAATCCATCCGAGTTCAATTGTTGAAGAGGGCGCCATTATCGGCGCTCGCGTCCATATTGGCCCATTTTGCTTTATTGGCGCTAACGTTGAGATCGGTGAAGGCACTGTACTGAAGTCCCATGTGGTGGTGAATGGCCACACGCGCATTGGTAAGGATAATGAGATTTATCAATTTGCTTCGATTGGTGAAGTGAATCAGGATCTCAAATATGCCGGTGAACCGACGCGCGTGGAAATTGGCGATCGCAACCGCATTCGCGAAAGCGTGACTATCCACCGTGGCACCGCGCAGGGTGGTGAGCTGACCAAAGTCGGCAGCGATAACCTGCTGATGATCAATGCCCATATCGCCCATGACTGCGTGATTGGCAACCGCTGTATTTTTGCCAACAACGCCACCCTGGGTGGTCACGTTACCGTCGACGATTTTGCCATTATTGGCGGCATGACGGCGGTTCATCAGTTCTGCATCATCGGCGCTCACGTGATGGTCGGCGGTTGTTCTGGCGTTGCGCAAGATGTGCCGCCTTTCGTTATTGCGCAGGGTAACCACGCAACGCCATTTGGTATCAATATCGAAGGGCTGAAACGTCGCGGTTTTAGCAAAGAAGCACTGCATGCGATTCGCAATGCTTACAAGCTATTGTACCGCAGCGGCCGCACGCTGGATGAAGTGAAGCCAGAGATTGAAGCGATCGCGCAGGCGCACCCGGAAGTGCAGCCGTTCTATGATTTCTTTGCGCGTTCAACGCGAGGTCTGATTCGTTAACTCATGCTAAAGCGTCCTTTAACGATTGCCCTGGTCGCCGGAGAAACCTCCGGCGATATTCTTGGTGCCGGTTTAATCCGTGCCCTGAAAGAGAAGCACCCTGATGCGCATTTTGTTGGCGTTGCAGGCCCGTTGATGCAGGCGGAAGGCTGTGAAGCCTGGTACGAGATGGAAGAGCTGGCGGTGATGGGCATCGTCGAGGTGCTGGAGCGTCTGCCGCGTTTGCTGAAGATCCGTCGCGATCTGACCCGTCGTTTTAGCGCACTGCGGCCAGATGTATTTGTCGGTATTGATGCGCCAGATTTTAATATCACCCTGGAAGGGCGTTTAAAACAGCGCGGCATCCGTACCATCCATTACGTCAGCCCGTCAGTCTGGGCGTGGCGACAAAAACGCGTTTTCAAAATTGGCAGAGCCACCGATCTGGTGCTGGCATTTCTGCCGTTTGAAAAAGCGTTTTATGATCGCTTTAATGTTCCCTGCCGCTTTATTGGTCACACCATGGCCGATGCCATGCCGCTGCAGCCGGATAAACTGGCGGCGCGCCGGCAACTGGGTATTGATGAAAATGCCCGCTGTTTAGCGTTATTACCCGGCAGCCGCGGTGCGGAAGTCGAGATGTTGAGCGCCGACTTCCTGAAAACGGCACTGCTGCTGCGCGAAAAGTGGCCGCAGCTGGAAATTGTCGTGCCGCTGGTGAATGCCAAACGGCGCGAACAGTTTGAACGTATTAAAGCGGAAGTGGCGGCGGATGTGCCGATGCATCTGCTGGATGGACATGGCCGCGAGGCGATGGTGGCCAGCGATGCCGCGCTACTGGCATCAGGCACTGCCGCGCTGGAGTGTATGCTGGCCAAGTGTCCGATGGTTGTCGGCTATCGCATGAAGCCCTTTACTTTCTGGCTGGCCGAACGTCTGGTGAAGACCGATTATGTTTCGCTGCCGAATTTGCTGGCCGGTCGTGAACTGGTGAAAGAGCTGTTGCAGACCGAGTGCCAGCCCGAACGGCTGGCGGCGGCGCTGGAACCACTGCTGTCCGCGGGTGAGACGCGCGATGCGCTGCTGGCGACTTTTTATGAGCTGCATCACCAAATCCGCTGGAACGCGGACCAACAAGCGGCGGAAGCCGTGCTGGAGCTGGCGAATGTCTGAGTTTATTTATCCGCTGGCGCGCTGCATTGCTGGTGTTGATGAAGTGGGCCGCGGACCGCTGGTCGGCGCGGTGGTCACTGCTGCGGTGATTCTCGATCCGGCAAGGCCAATCAAGGGCTTAGCGGATTCGAAGAAATTGTCTGAAAAGCGTCGTCTGGCGTTGTACGATGAAATTAAAGCCAATGCATTGGCCTGGAGTGTAGGACGCGCAGAGCCGGAAGAGATTGATCGGCTGAATATCCTGCATGCCACCATGCTGGCGATGCAGCGAGCGGTTGCCGCTCTGCCGCTGGCGCCGGATTACGTTTTAATTGATGGCAATCGCTGCCCGGCGTTGCCGATGCCGTCACTGGCAGTGGTCAAAGGCGATAGCCTGGTGGCAGAGATCAGTGCGGCTTCTATTATTGCCAAGGTGACGCGCGATCGTGAAATGACCGAGCTGGATAAACTGTTTCCGCAGTATGGCTTTGCCCGGCACAAAGGTTATCCGACCGCGTTCCATCTGGAAAAACTGACGCAGCATGGCGTCACGGCGCACCATCGCCGCAGTTTCGCACCGGTACGCAATGCGCTGCTGGATGCTGAAGTACAGGCGCGCTGATTTATTTTTTCCGGGGGCCATCAATGGCTCCTCTGGGATGCGCAGCGGACGGCATAGATCGATGCCGCTCGCTTAACTACCCGATATACGTTTTGACCGGAGCTGGAAATATTTATGGCTGAACCACGTTTTATTCACCTGCGCGTCCACAGCGACTACTCCATGATCGATGGACTCGCCAAGACTGCGCCATTGGTGAAAAAAACGGCGGCGCTCGGTATGCCAGCGGTCGCCATTACCGACTTCACCAACCTGTGCGGTCTGGTGAAGTTTTATGGCAGTGCCCATGGCGCTGGCGTAAAACCGATTATCGGTGCTGATTTCCTGGTCTCCAGCGAACTGATGGGCGATGAACTGACGCATATCACCGTGCTGGCGGCCAATAACATCGGTTATCAGAACCTGACCTTGCTGATCTCGCGAGCTTATCAGCGGGGTTACGGCGCGGCGGGGCCAATTATCGACCGCGACTGGCTGATGGAGCTGCAGGAAGGGATGATTCTGCTGTCCGGCGGGCGCCGTGGCGATGTGGGCAAAAGCCTGCTGCGCGGCAACCCGGCGCTGGTATCGCAATGCCTGGCGTTTTATCAGCAGCACTTCCCCAATCGTTACTATCTGGAGCTGATCCGTACCGGTCGCCCGGACGAAGAGAGCTATCTGCACGCCGCCGTAGAGCTGGCGATTGCCGAAGGCATTCCGGTGGTGGCGACCAATGAAGTCTGTTTTATTAACGCTGAAGATTTTGACGCTCACGAGATCCGCGTGGCGATCCATGACGGCTTTACGCTGGATGATCCAAAGCGCCCGCGCAATTACAGTTCTCAGCAATATATGCGCAGTGAAGAGGAGATGTGCGAGCTGTTCTCGGACATCCCGGAAGCGCTGGAAAACAGCGTAGAGATTGCTAAGCGTTGTAACGTCACCATCCGCCTCGGCGAGTACTTCCTGCCGCAGTTCCCGACCGGTGAGATGAGCACTGAAGATTTCCTGGTAATGAAATCCAGGGCGGGGCTGGAAGATCGTCTCGAGTTTCTGTTCCCGGATCCGCAGGAGCGCGTGGAAAAACGTCCGGAGTATGACGACCGTCTCGATATCGAGCTAAAGGTTATCAACCAGATGGGCTTCCCCGGTTACTTCCTGATCGTGATGGAGTTTATCCAGTGGTCGAAGGATAATGGCGTGCCGGTTGGGCCTGGACGTGGTTCCGGCGCCGGTTCGCTGGTGGCCTATGCGCTGAAAATTACCGACCTCGACCCGCTGGAGTTTGACCTGCTGTTCGAACGCTTCCTCAACCCGGAACGTGTTTCGATGCCCGACTTTGACGTCGACTTCTGCATGGAAAAACGCGACCTGGTGATTGAGCACGTCGCCGATATGTACGGGCGCGAAGCGGTATCGCAGATTATTACCTTTGGTACCATGGCGGCAAAAGCGGTGATCCGCGACGTTGGCCGGGTACTGGGGCATCCGTACGGCTTTGTCGATCGGATCTCCAAACTGGTGCCGCCCGATCCGGGAATGACGCTGGAGAAAGCCTTTGCAGCGGAACCGCAGCTGCCGGAAATCTACGAGGCGGATGAAGAGGTTAAAGCGCTGATTGATATGGCGCGTAAGCTGGAAGGCGTCACGCGTAACGCCGGTAAACACGCCGGTGGTGTGGTGATTGCGCCGACCAAAATTACCGATTTTGCGCCGCTTTATTGCGATGAAAACGGTAATCATCCGGTTACCCAGTTTGATAAGAACGACGTCGAGTACGCCGGTCTGGTGAAGTTTGACTTCCTCGGCCTGCGTACCCTGACGATAATCGACTGGGCGTTAAAAATGATTAACGCCCGGCGTGAAAAGCAGGGTGAGCCGCCGATCGATATCGCCGCTATCCCGCTGGAAGATAAAAAAAGCTTCGACATGCTGCAGCGCTCGGAAACCACCGCGGTGTTCCAGCTTGAATCGCGCGGTATGAAAGACCTGATCAAGCGCCTGAAGCCTGACTGCTTCGAAGATATGATCGCTCTGGTGGCGCTGTTCCGTCCGGGACCGCTGCAGTCGGGGATGGTAGATAACTTTATTGACCGTAAGCATGGTCGCGAAGCCATCTCCTATCCGGATATTCAGTGGCAGCATGAGTCGCTGAAACCGGTACTGGAACCGACCTACGGCATTATTCTGTATCAGGAACAGGTAATGCAGATTGCCCAGGTGCTGGCCGGTTACAGCCTTGGCGGCGCGGATATGCTGCGTCGTGCGATGGGTAAAAAGAATCCGGTCGAGATGGCCAAACAGCGCGGCGGCTTTGAAGACGGCGCCAAATCGCGCGGCATCGACGGTGAATTGTCGGTAAAAATCTTCGACCTGGTAGAGAAGTTCGCCGGTTACGGGTTTAACAAATCGCACTCCGCCGCTTACGCGCTGGTCTCTTATCAGACCCTGTGGCTAAAGGCGCACTATCCGGCCGAGTTTATGGCGGCGGTAATGACCGCCGATATGGATAACACCGAAAAAGTGGTTTCGTTGGTGGATGAGTGCTGGCGTATGGGATTAAAAATCCTGCCGCCGGATATTAACTCCGGGCTGTATCACTTCCACGTGAATAACGATGGTGAGATCGTCTACGGTATCGGCGCAATTAAAGGCGTCGGCGAAGGGCCGATTGAGGCGATCCTTGAAGCGCGTAACGAGGGCGGGTATTTCCGCGAACTGTTTGATCTCTGCGCGCGTACCGACACGAAAAAACTGAACCGACGGGTACTGGAAAAGCTGATTATGTCCGGGGCATTCGACCGCCTTGGACCACACCGCGCCGCGCTGATGAGTGCGCTCGGCGACGCGCTGAAAGCGGCCGATCAGCATGCCAAAGCGGAAGCCATTGGTCAGGCCGATATGTTCGGCGTGCTGGCGGAAGCGCCGGAGCAGGTGGAGAAGTCGTATGCCGACGTCACGCCGTGGCCGGAACAGATTCAGCTGGATGGTGAGCGTGAAACCTTAGGGTTATATCTCACCGGTCATCCGATCAACCAGTACCTGAAAGAAATTGAGCGCTACGTTGGCGGTACGCGCCTGAAAGACATGCACCCGACCGATCGTGGTAAAGTTACCACGGCAGCCGGTCTGGTGGTGGCGGCCCGCGTGATGGTCACAAAACGCGGTAACCGTATTGGCATCTGCACGCTGGATGACCGTTCTGGTCGTCTGGAAGTGATGTTGTTCACAGATGCGTTAGATAAATACCAGCACTTGCTGGAGAAAGACCGTATCCTGATCGTCAGCGGACAGGTCAGCTTTGATGACTTCAGTGGTGGCCTTAAGATGACCGCCCGCGAACTGATGGACATTGATGAAGCACGCGAAAAATATGCGCGCGGGCTTGCTATCTCGCTGACTGACAGGCAAATTGATGACCAGCTTTTGAACCGTCTCCGTCAATCCCTGGAACCCCATCGTTCGGGAACCATTCCGGTACATCTCTACTATCAGAGAGAGGATGCGCGGGCGAAGTTGCGCTTTGGCGCAGCCTGGCGCGTGTCGCCCAGCGATCGTTTACTTAACGATCTACGTTCGTTGATAGGATCGGAGCAGGTGGAACTGGAGTTTGACTAAAACAGGAATATTATGAGTCTTAATTACCTGGATTTCGAACAGCCAATCGCAGAACTGGAAGCGAAGATCGATTCGCTGACTGCGGTTAGCCGTCAGGATGAAAAACTGGATATTAATCTGGATGAAGAAGTGCAGCGCCTGCGCGAGAAAAGCGTTGAGCTGACACGTAAAATCTTCTCAGATTTGGGGGCCTGGCAGATCGCGCAGTTAGCGCGTCATCCGCTGCGTCCATACACGCTGGACTATGTCCGCAACGTGTTTACCGACTTTGACGAGTTGGCTGGCGATCGTGCTTATGCAGATGATAAAGCGATTGTTGGCGGTATTGCTCGTCTGGACGGTCGTCCGGTGATGATCATTGGTCATCAGAAAGGCCGCGAAACCAAAGAGAAAATTCGTCGCAACTTCGGTATGCCGGCGCCAGAAGGCTATCGCAAAGCGCTGCGCCTGATGGAGATGGCTGAGCGTTTCAGGATGCCGATTCTGACCTTTATCGACACTCCGGGCGCGTATCCTGGTGTTGGTGCGGAAGAACGCGGCCAGTCTGAAGCGATTGCCCGTAACTTGCGTGAGATGTCTGGCCTGAAAGTGCCGGTGATCTGTACCGTTATCGGCGAAGGTGGTTCCGGTGGCGCACTGGCGATTGGTGTTGGCGACAAAGTGAATATGTTGCAGTACAGCACCTACTCGGTGATTTCACCGGAAGGCTGCGCATCAATTCTGTGGAAAAGCGCGGACAAAGCGCCGCTGGCTGCAGAAGCGATGGGCATTACCGCGCCGCGCCTGAAAGAGCTGAAACTGATCGATACCGTGATCCCGGAGCCGCTGGGCGCTGCGCACCGTAACCCGATCGCCGTGGCCGCGTCGTTAAAAGCGCAGCTGCTGGCCGATCTGGCCGATCTTGATGTGCTGAATACCGAGGAGCTGCTTAACCGTCGTTATCAGCGCCTGATGAGCTACGGCTACGCCTGAGTTTATCGGCCCTTCCCCCGTAATGGGGGAAGGGAGTGTTGCTTCCCCCCTGCCGCTCCCCTTTGCTGATAGTCACCCAAAGAAACTGATTGCTCACGCTTTTATCTGCGGATAAGATGCTGTCGCTTTTTGATAATAATAATCATTTTCTTTTAGAGGTTAATCATGCAATACCTGTGGAGTCGCATCGCGCTGTTGCTGGCGGCGCTGGCACTGGCGCATAACGCGCTGGCTGTCCCTTTTGTGGTCGAAGATGTTAGCGGCCGTAAAGTTGAAATTAAATCAGAAGTGAAACGCATTATTCTCGGCGAAGGCCGTCAGATCTATTTACTGGCGGCTTTTGATACCGATGCGCCTTTTAAACGCGTCGTCGGCTGGCGTGACGATTTACCGAAAGCCGATTTTGACAGCTATCAGATCTATGCGACGAAATATCCGCAGATCACTTCACTGCCGACCTTTGGCGGCGCCAAAGATGGCACCTTCAATGTCGAGCAGGCGCTGACCTTAAAGCCGGACCTGGTATTGATGAACCTTGAGTCGAAGGCGGCTACCGACGAATCAAAACTGATCGAAAAACTGGCTGGCGTCGGGATCCCGGTGGTGTTTATCGATTTTCGCGAAAAGCCGTTTGAAAATGCAGAAAAAAGCATTCGCATTATGGGCCAGCTGGTGAATAAGCCGCAGCGCGCTCAGCAGATCATCGATTTCCGTCAGCAGCAGATCGATCGGGTGGTCAATCGCCTGAAGAATTACCAGGGCCCGCGTCCGAAAGTGATGATCGACCGCGCCGGCGGTTATACCGAAGAGTGCTGTATGTCATTTGGCGATGAAAACTTTGGCCGCATGGTGGAAGTGGCTGGCGGTGACAATATTGCCAAAGATCTGATCCCCGGTACCTTCGGTACGCTGAACCCTGAGCAGATTATCAGCGCCCGTCCTGACGTAGTGGTGGTGACCGGTGCCAACTGGAAGAACTACAATACTGCCAATGGCTGGGTTGGCGTTGGCCCGGGAGCGGATGAGAAACTGGCGATCCAGCGTCTGCAGGCGCTAATGGCGCGCTCAGCATTTAAGACCCTGCCGGTGGCCAGCAATGGAAATGCTCATGCTATCTGGCATCAATTCTATGACAGCCCGTATCAGTTTGTCGCCATCCAGGCATTAGCCAAATGGATGCATCCCGACCTGTTTAAAGATCTCGATCCGGACGCCACTTTCCGTGAGTTCCATCAGCGTTTTCTGCCGGTGGAGTATAAGCCTGGCTATTGGGTAACCCTGCCAGCGACTAAATAACCCCCCGCGGGCCGGAAGGACTACTGGCCCGCCATCAGTTATCCATCTTTGTCCGATCGTGGTGCGGGTTGCAATCCGCTATGCTTAGCGCTGGCAGCAAATTCACCAGGAGATGTGCATTGAATATCATCGCGATCATGGGACCGCACGACGTTTTCTATAAAGACCAGCCGATCCGGGAACTTGACACCGCCCTCTGCGCGCAGGGATTTCAGCTTATTTATCCGAAAAATGCCGATGACCTGCTTAAGCTAATTGAACACAATTCACGTATTTGCGGCGTGATCTTCGACTGGGATGAATACAGTCTCGACCTGTGCAGCGAAATCAACCAGCTCAATGAATACCTGCCGCTGTATGCCTTTATCAACACCCACTCACAGCTTGATGTCAGCATCAATGAGATGCGCATGGCGCTATGGTTTTTTGAATATGCGCTGAATGCCGCAGAGGATATTGCGCAGCGCATCCGCCAGTACACCAATGAATATATTGATACCATTACGCCGCCGCTGACGCGCGCGCTGTTTACCTATGTAAAAGAGGGGAAATACACCTTCTGTACCCCGGGTCATATGGCGGGTACCGCCTTTCAGAAAAGCCCGGTCGGCACCCTGTTTTATGATTTCTTTGGCGCCAATACCCTGAAGGCTGATGTTTCTATCTCGGTCACCGAACTCGGGTCACTGCTCGACCATACCGGTCCGCATCTGGAAGCCGAAGAGTATGTGGCGCGTACCTTTGGCGCTGAACAGAGTTATATGGTGACCAACGGCACCTCCACCTCCAACAAAATTGTTGGTATGTATGCCGCGCCAGCGGGCAGCACGGTGCTGATTGACCGTAACTGCCATAAGTCGCTGACCCATCTGCTGATGATGAGCGATATTGTGCCGATCTGGTTGAAGCCAACCCGTAACCCGCTGGGTATCCTGGGGGGGATCCCGCAGAAAGAGTTCAGTCGCGACAGTATTGCCCGCAAAGTGGAGCAGACAGCGCGCGCCAGCTGGCCGGTACATGCGGTGATAACCAACTCCACCTATGATGGCCTGCTGTATAACACCCGCTACATCAAACAGACGCTGGATGTGCCCTCCATCCACTTTGATTCCGCCTGGGTTCCCTATACCAATTTTCATCCGATCTATGCCGGTAAAAGCGGTATGAGCGGCGAACGTACGCCGGGTAAAGTGATTTACGAAACCCAGTCGACTCATAAACTGCTGGCGGCATTCTCGCAGGCTTCGCTGATTCATATTAAAGGCGATTATGACGAGCAGACGTTTAATGAAGCCTACATGATGCATACCACCACCTCGCCAAATTATGCGATTGTCGCTTCCATTGAAACCGCAGCGGCGATGCTGCGTGGCAATCCGGGCAAACGGCTGATTAATCGCTCGGTGGAGCGCGCACTGCATTTTCGTCGTGAAGTGCAACGCTTGCGGGAAGAGTGCGAAGGCTGGTTTTTTGATATCTGGCAGCCGGAAGCGGTGGATCAGGCCGAATGCTGGCCAATTGAGCCGGGTGACAGCTGGCACGGCTTTATCGATGCCGATCACGATCATATGTATCTCGATCCGATTAAAGTTACCATTTTGACGCCCGGAATGAGCCAACAGGGAGTGATGGCCGATGAGGGGATCCCGGCGGCGCTGGTGGCGAAATACCTTGATGAGCGCGGTGTGGTGGTAGAGAAAACCGGGCCTTATAATCTGCTGTTCCTGTTCAGTATTGGCATTGATAAAACCAAAGCCATGAGCCTGCTACGCGGGCTGACCGAGTTTAAGCGCGCTTACGATCTGAATCTGCGGGTGCAAAATATGCTGCCGGATCTGTATGCCGAAGATCCTGACTTCTACCGCAATATGCGTATTCAGACGCTGGCGCAGGGGATCCATACGCTGATCCGTCAGCACGATTTGCCGCGCCTGATGCTACAGGCCTTTGATGTTCTGCCGGAAATGAAAATGACCCCGCATCAGATGTTCCAGCAGCAGGTAAAAGGCAATGTGGAAACTGTCGATATCAGCCAGCTGGTAGGCCGCGTCTCGGCGAATATGATCCTGCCATACCCGCCCGGCGTGCCGCTGGTGATGCCGGGTGAGATGATCACTGCCGAAAGTCGCGCGGTGCTCGATTTTCTGCTGATGCTCTGTACCATTGGTGAGCACTATCCGGGCTTTGAAACAGATATTCATGGCGCGAAACTTACCGATGAAGGGCGCTATCTGGTACGGGTATTGAAAAATCCGCTAACGCTGTAAATCGGTATTTCCTCCCCTTGTTGCCGGCACCTGCAGCAGGTATGGTGCTGGTAATGGCTTATCAGTTAAGGACTTATCATGCTGGGATTAAAGCAGGTTCACCATATTGCTATCATCGCCACCGACTATGCACGCAGTAAAGCCTTCTACTGCGATATTCTCGGTTTTACGCTGCTGGATGAGGTGTACCGAGAGCAGCGGCATTCATGGAAAGGGGATTTGGCGCTGAACGGGCAATATACCATTGAACTGTTCTCCTTCCCGCATCCTCCGGCGCGGGTTAGCCATCCTGAAGCCTGTGGTCTGCGCCATCTGGCATTTAGCGTTGATGATCTCGATCGCGCTTTTGCGCTGCTGGCGGATCGCGGCGTGCTCTGTGAGCCGATTCGCGTTGATCCCGTGACCGGCAAGCGCTTTACCTTTTTTAACGATCCCGACGGTTTGCCGCTGGAACTGTATCAGGCGTAGAATACCCGCTGACTTTCACCGGGTTATCCGAGGTTGCTGACATCGCCATGCCACTGCTTTCCACTCTCGACGCACAGTTAGCCGGGCATTCACGCCTGCTGGTGGCCTACAGTGGCGGGCTGGATTCCACCGTATTGCTTCATCTGCTGGTACAGCTGCGCGCCGCTCATCCGGCGCTGCAACTGCGCGCCATTCATATTCATCATGGTCTGAGCCCTTTTGCCGACGGCTGGCGGCAGCATTGTCAGCAGCAGTGTCAGCTCTGGCAACTGCCGTTACTGGTTGAACATGTGCAGGTGGATGGCCGCGAGCAGGGCATAGAAGCCGCCGCGCGTACCGCACGCTATGCTGCTTTCCGGCGTCATCTGCAGCCAGGGGAAACCCTGCTGACGGCGCAGCATATTGATGACCAGTGTGAAACCCTGCTGCTGGCATTAAAGCGCGGCAGTGGTCCGGCCGGGCTATCGGCGATGCCGGCCAGTATGGCGCTGGGCGACAATCAGTTACTACGGCCATTACTGACCAGCAGCCGGCAGCAGCTGGAGGCGTGGGCACAACAGCATCAGCTGAGCTGGATTGAAGATGAAAGCAATCAGGACCTGCGCTATGACCGTAACTTCCTGCGCCAGCAGGTGTTGCCGCTACTGAATCAGCGCTGGCCGCACTTTGCGCAAGCCACGGCACGCAGCGCCGCACTTTGTGGCGAACAGGAGCAGTTGCTGGACGAGCTACTGGCCGAGTCGCTGGCGGCGCTGTTGCAGCCCGATGGTTCACTGTTAATCGCACCACTACAACCGCTTAGTGATGTGCGGCGCTATGCGCTGTTGCGTCGCTGGATTAGTAGCCAGGGGGGATTGATGCCGTCGCGCGCTGCGCTGCAGCGTATCTGGCGTGAAGTGGTCAACAGTCGCGAAGATGCCGCGCCGGCTCTCCGTCTCGGCGATAACGAAATTCGTCGCTATCGCCAGGCGCTATACTGGCTGCCGCTGCGTCCTTCGCTGCGTGACTGCGTGATCCCATGGCTCAGCCCGTGGCAACCGCTGGCGTTGCCGCAGCAACTCGGGGTGCTGCGCGTCGCTGACGCGGGGATTGAATTGCGGCAGCCGCGCGCAAATGAAGTGGTGACGATTCGTTTTTATGCTCAGGGTGACTTTCATATTGTCGGTCGCGCGGGTGGCCGGGCAATCAAGAAGTTATGGCAGGAATTCGCCATCCCGGTCTGGCAGCGGGAACGTACGCCGCTGCTGTTTTATGGTGAACAATTAATTGCCGCACTGGGGGTGTTTATTACCCATGAAGGACGCGCCGCAGATAACAACAGCTGGTGCATCAGCTGGTTAGCCGAATAAGCAAAAGAGAGCCATGATGAACAAGCGCCTTTGGTTACTGCTGCTGGCATGCAGCACTCTCCCGGCGCTGGCCGCCGGGGATATCGCCGCCGGTCAGCAAAAATCCGCCACCTGTCTCGCCTGCCATGGCGCGCAAGGCAAAGCCTCAGTCCCGCTCTACCCGAACCTGGCGGGACAGCACAGCGACTACCTGCTGCACGCGCTACAGGCATATAAAAAAGGCGAACGCAGTGGCGGTCAGGCGGAGGTGATGAAGGCGTTTGTCGCCGGATTAAGCGATCAGGATATGGCGGATTTATCGGCGTATTATGGCAGCCTGCAGCCGTGAAAGGGCAGGGGCGGAAGAGTTTCCGCCCGCATGTTTAATCAGACTCGCTGACCACCACCGTTCCCAGCTTCGGGTGGCTGAAACTGGCAATATGGTCCAGTCGCAGTTCGCGCTGTTCGCCAGCCTGGTCGACTGCCAGATATTCGACGTTTTTCCGCGACACCATATCTGTGGCCTTCGCGCTGAGCTTTTCGCCGTTTTTTAATTCCAGCGACAGCATCCAGTTATTTTGGCAGGCGAGCTCGAGATTATCGTAGTCATCACAATTGATCGGTTTATACGCTTCATTCGTCAACATAATCGCTCACCAATAAGTTTGCTGCAGCATAAGCTGCCTGTTCCCTGATAGAAGAGTTTAGCTCACTATTAGCAGCTATCTCATCCAGTGCTTTTAACGCACAACCTATCGCGTCCGGCACGTATCCCAGATCGCCACTGCCTATCTCGGCATATTTACGGCGAACTAATTCACAATACTTTTGCACATGCACCTCCTTCAGAGCATAACCCTTTGGCTAGTAAGCGACTATACCACAGGCTTTTACGGGAAATCAGCCCGTAGCAGGGTGATTTGCTGTCGCGGCGCGTTACAATGGTTAATCTGATAATGAGGGATCTCATGGCACTTAAAGCAACGATTTACAAAGCCAACGTTAATGTCGCGGATATGGATCGCAACGTGTTTCTCGACAGCAGCCTGACGCTGGCGCGTCATCCATCGGAAACCGAAGAGCGTCTGATGCTGCGGCTGCTGGCGTGGTTATGCCATGCCAGTGAGCGTTTGCAGTTTACGCGCGGCCTCAGCGCTGAAGATGAACCTGAAATCTGGCGCATGAACGACCATAACGGCATCGAAGAGTGGATCGATTTAGGTTTGCCAGAGGAGCGGCGGATAAAAAAAGCCTGCAACCGCTCCGCTTGCGTATATCTGTATACCTATAACGCCCGTGCGGCGCAGATCTGGTGGCAGCAACAGCAAAGCAAGCTATCGCAGCAGCAAAACCTGACGGTACGTTTTCTTGATGATCGGCAATTGAGTGCGCTGACTGCCTTTGCTGCGCGTAACATGACGCTGCAGGCGACCGTGCAGGATGGCACTATCTGGCTATCCGACGATAAAAATCATCTGGAAGTGCGCTTCACTGACTGGCTGATTAATGGCAAAGTACCATGATTTTTTTATCACGTAACGTTACTATCAGTGATGCTGAATTAGAGATTACCGCCATCCGCGCGCAGGGCGCGGGCGGACAGAATGTGAATAAGAGTTCCACGGCAATTCATTTGCGCTTTGATATCCGCGCATCATCACTGCCTGAGTTTTATAAAGAGCGGCTGTTAGCGGTCAGTCATCACCTGATTACGCCGGACGGCGTGGTGATTATCAAAGCGCAGGAGTATCGCAGCCAGGAGCTGAATCGCGAAGCGGCGCTGAAACGGCTGGAAAATCTGATTAACGAATTAACCGTGGTGGAGAAAAAACGTCGCGCCACTCGTCCGACGCTGGCGTCAAAAAAACGCCGGCTGGAGGGGAAAGCGCGCAAAAGCGCCACCAAAACCTTGCGTGGTAAAGTGTGCTAAACCGCCCGGGCGGTAGAGGATAGGGGGATGCGGTGAAAAATATTTTCCTGGTGATGCTGGCGACGCTGGCGCTCGCCAGCTTATTTGGCTGTCACAACCGTAGCGCCGGGCCACAGCCGCCGCTGCAAGCGATGCAGCAAAGCTATCGCGGTATGCTGCCGTGTCGTAATGATTGCCAGGCGCTGGAAGCGTCGTTGTTTCTCGCGCAGGATGGCAGCTATGTGCTGGAACAACGACAGGTGGGCAACGGAAATATTCGCACCGCGCAATATGGTAAGTGGGCGCGCACCGCCGACCGACTGACATTGATTGAAGCAGGCGGCAGAAAGCAGATCTTCCGTGCTACCGATAACGGGCTGGAAATGATTAGCCGGGAGGAGGCGCTGGTTGATGCGCAGCATCACTATGTGCTGATGCCGCTAACGCGCCAGCGGACGTGAGGCTAAAAATCGGGCCGGTAAAAACCGGCCCGCAGAGATTATTTGTTGATCTCAGCCAGCAGGAAATCAACGATTTCACTGGTTTTGATCATCCGTTTTTCCCCTTCACGACGCGCTTTATACTCAATTTCTTCGCTATCGAGGTTACGGTCACCAATCACGATGGTGTGCGGCACGCCAATCAGTTCCATATCGGCAAACATCACGCCCGGACGCTCTTTACGGTCATCAAGGATCACGTCGACACCTTTGGCACGCAGCGTGGTGTACAGCTCTTCCGCCACATCTTTCACGCGGAAAGATTTATGCATATTCATTGGCAGAATCGCGACCTGGAAAGGTGCCAGCGCCGCAGGCCAGATAATGCCGCGATCGTCATGGTTCTGCTCAATGGCGGCCGCGACAATGCGGCTGATGCCAATACCGTAGCAGCCCATGGTCATCACCTGGTTACGACCATCTTCCCCCTGAACCGATGCTTTCATCGCTTCAGAGTATTTGGTGCCCAGCTGGAAAATATGACCAACTTCAATACCACGTTTGATCAGCAGCGTGCCCTTACCATCCGGGCTGGCATCGCCTTCCACCACGTTACGGATATCGGCAACCTGTGCTTCTGGCAGATCACGCAGCCAGTTAATGCCAACCAAGTGCTTACCGTCAACATTGGCGCCGGCGCTGAAATCGCTCATTTTGGCAACGGTACGATCCGCCACAATCGGTAACGTCAGACCAACCGGACCAAGTGACCCCGGGCCCGCGCCAACTGCCGCACGAATCTCTTCTTCAGTAGCAAAGGTCAGCGGAGCCGCAACCATGGCGATTTTTTCCGCTTTCACTTCATTCAGCTCATGATCGCCACGCACCAGCAGGGCCACCAGGGAATGACCGCTCTCTTTGGTGGCTTTCACCAGCAGCGTCTTGACGGTTTTTTCGATTGGCAGATTAAACTGTTCAACCAGCGCGGCGATGGTTTTGGCATTCGGCGTATCGATCTCACGCATCTCCTGCGTGGCGGCCGGACGTTCGCCTGCTGGCGCAATGGCTTCCGCCAGCTCAATATTGGCGGCAAAATCCGATGCGGTGGAGAAGACGATATCGTCTTCACCGCTCTGTGCCAGCACCTGGAATTCATGCGAGGCGCTGCCGCCGATAGAACCGGTATCCGCCTGTACCGCACGGAAATCCAGCCCCATACGGCTAAAACTCTGGCTGTAGGCGCGATACATCGTATCGTAAGTTTCCTGCAGCGATGCCTGGCTGGTATGGAATGAGTAAGCATCTTTCATGATGAACTCGCGTGCGCGCATTACACCAAAGCGCGGACGCACTTCATCGCGGAATTTAGTCTGGATCTGGAACAGGTTCAGCGGCAACTGTTTGTAAGAGCTCAGCTCGTTACGGATCAGGTCGGTGATCACCTCTTCATGAGTCGGACCGAGCACAAAAGGGCGCTCGCCGCGATCCACAAAACGCAGCAGCTCAGGGCCATACTGCTCCCAACGTCCACTCTCCTGCCACAGGTCGGCGGGTTGCACCACCGGCATGGAGATCTCAATGGCACCGGCGTTGTTCATTTCGTCGCGCACGATGTTTTCAACTTTCTTCAGTACGCGCAAACCGGTTGGCAACCAGGTGTAAAGACCGGATGCCAGCTTGCGGATCATCCCGGCGCGCAGCATCAGCTGGTGGCTAATGACTTCGGCATCGGCAGGAGTCTCCTTTTGAGTGGAGAGCAGATATTGACTAGTACGCATGTTGTTACGATTCCATTTAAGCGGAAAAAAACGAAAGAAAACTGACCTAAAACACTGGCGGCTAGTGTACCAGCCTGCCTGAATCCTCAAAAGAGAGAGGGTGACATAATATTTGCAGCGGGGATAACTGCAACACTGTGGCCATTAATGGCCCCCACGCAACATATTAGCGGGGATCGACGGCAATAACCTCGGTTCCCGCGGCGGTAACACGCCAGCGTATATTAAACTCCAGTAACCAGACGGCATATTCGCGGTCCGGCTCTTCACCTTTACGGTAAGCGGGGCGGGGATCCTGTGCCAGCACCTGGCTAATAAAACGCGCAAGATGCGGGTAGCACTGTTGCTGCCGGGCAATTTGTTGCTGTGCGGTGGCAGAGAAACTTACCGGCATATCGGCGGCCGGGGCATGTCGGGCAAAACCGGCGCGGGCATCAGGTAACGCCTCGGCGAACGGCAGATAGGGTTTGATATCGACAACCGGCGTGCCATCGACCAAATCAAGGCTGCCAAGCTGCAGGATCACCCGGTTTTTTTCGCAACGGATATCCAGCAGTTCAACCAGCGACATCCCTATCGGGTTGGGGCGGAAGGTCGAGCGGGTGGCAAACACCCCCATTCGCGCATTCCCCCCCAGCCGGGGTGGTCTGACCGTCGGGCGCCAGCCGCCGTCCATCGTCTGATGAAAGATAAATAGCAGCCAAAGGTGGCTGAAATCTTCCAGACCGCGAACCGCTTCCGCCTGATTGTAGGGCGGCAGCAGATGTAGTTCGCCGCCGCCGTCCTGAATCAAACCCGGCTGGCGTGGAACGGCAAATTTTTCCTTCCAGGGAGAGCGGATAACACCGATTTGCTCGAAGGAAAAGGCGGTCATTGCGCAGCGACTTTCAGCGCTGAGCCCTGGCAGATAGCCTGGCGATAGCACCCCTGAGAGGAGCTGACGATTTCACACTTATGCAGCAGCACCGCATTAGCCTTCATCGCTGCGGCGCGAATCTGCATTCTTTTACGCGCGGTATTAATATTAGGCGGCGAGTCTTGCGTGCTGCTCTGGCAGTCATCACCAGCAACTTCGCCTAAGTCACGGAATGGCTTGCTGATCAGGTCTTCAGCATTGGTATACAGTTTGACCGGCAGCGGACGGGGAGCGGGTTTGGTGTGCGCGGGTTCAGTCGGCGTCGATTGCGTGGTTGAGCTGCGAATCGGTTCTGGTGACTTGTGCAGCGTTGAACACCCTGCCAGCGACAGCGCTAACAAACAGAGCGGTATAACACGCATGGGACAATCCTCATGTTTTTAAAAGTGGCGTTATTGAAGCAAGCTATGGTTGAAATGACAAGCGGCGAAGCGGGATGAGACCGATGTGATGACGAAAAAGAAGGGCGACGTTGCCGCCGCCCTCGGTTGATGTAGGTTAAAGCGGAGAATTACCAGCCTTTAACTGCGCCACCGTTAAAGATTTTGTTTGCTGCGTCGTTTACTTCGTCAGACTGATAAGCCTGGACGAATTTCTTCACGTTTTCCGCGTCTTTGTTATCTTCACGAGCCACGATCAGGTTAACGTATGGTGACTGTTTGTCTTCAACAAAGATGCCATCTTTCGCTGGCGTCAGGCCGATCTGGCTGGCATAAGTGGTGTTGATCACCGCCAGCGCAATCTGCTGATCGTCAAGCGAACGTGGCAGCTGTGGTGCTTCCAGCTCAACCAGTTTCAGTTTTTTCGGGTTGTCGATCACGTCCAGTGCGGTTGGCAGCAGGCCAACACCTTCTTTCAGTTTGATCAGACCCTGTTTCTGCAGCAGCAGCAGGCTGCGGCCAAGGTTAGTTGGGTCGTTAGGAATCGCTACCTGAGCGCCTTCCTGCAGTTCGCTCAGCGATTTGATTTTCTTTGAGTAGCCGGCAATTGGGTAGACAAAGCTGTTGCCTACTGCGACCAGTTTGTAACCGCGGTCTTTGATCTGCTGATCCAGGTAAGGTTTGTGCTGGAAGGCGTTGACGTCAATGTCGCCTTTACTCAGCGCTTCGTTTGGCAGTACGTAGTCGTTAAAGGTAACCAGTTCAACGTCCAGGCCGTACTTCTCTTTTGCCACTTTCTGCGCCATTTCAGCAACCTGCTGCTCAGCACCGACAATGACACCCACTTTAATGTGGTTTGGATCTTTCTCTTCCTGACCACAACCTGCCAGCGCCAGAGAACCGATCAGCGCACCCACAGCGGCGAGAGTTTTAAATTTAAAAGACATATCCGTTCCTTCAAAATGAAATTGATGTTGCTTGTGTTTACTTGTGGGTTACCGCACGTACGATGCGCTCGCCACAGAATTGAATCAAATACACCAAAACCACTAACAATACTAATACCGTATTCATTACTGTGGCGTTGTATCCGATATAACCATACTGATAGCCAATCTGACCAAGACCGCCAGCACCGACGGCGCCACCCATAGCGGAGTAACCAACCAGCGTGATCAGCGTAATGGTCGCCGCATTCACCAGGCCCGGCAGCGCTTCCGGCAACAGCACTTTACGAATGATCTGCAGCGGCGTGGCGCCCATGGCGCGCGAGGCTTCAATCAGCCCGGTTGGCAGTTCCAGCAGGGTATTCTCCACCATACGCGCAATAAACGGGGCGGCGCCGACGGTCAGTGGCACAATCGCGGCCTGTAGCCCGATAGAGGTGCCGACGATCATCCGCGTGAAGGGGATCATCCATACCAGCAGGATAATAAAAGGAATCGAGCGGAAGATATTTACCATTGCCGACAACACGCGGTACAGTTTTGCGTTCTCGATAATTTGTCCCGGACGGGTGATATACAACAGTACGCCAACCGGCAGACCCAGTACAAAACCAAAAAAGCCAGAGACAAAGGTCATCATCAGGGTTTCCCATACGCCCCGGCCCAGTAACCACATCATTGCCTCAGACATAACCCAGTACCTCAACTTTCACGTGATGCTCCTGCAGGAAAGCGATAGCCGCGGCGGTATCTGCCTCTTCGCCATCCATTTCCGCCAGCATAATGCCGAATTTCACGCCACCGGCGTAATCCATCTGCGCGCTAATAATATTGTTATTAACATTAAAGCGACGCGCTGCTTCTGAAAGTAAAGGAGCATCGACGGATTGACCGGTGAACTCCAGACGCAATAGCGGCACGGTATCGACTTTAACTTCAGGCGACATGCGGTCGAGATAGTCCTGTGGAATATCAAGATGCAGCGTCGACTGAATAAACTGCTGTGCCAGCGGAGTCTTTGGATGCGAGAACACTTCACTGACGCTGTCTTTTTCAATCAGCTCACCATTACTGATGACCGCAACCTGATCGCAGATGCGTTTCACCACATCCATTTCATGGGTGATCAAGAGAATGGTAATGCCCAGACGGCGGTTAATGTCTTTCAGTAGCTCCAGAATAGAGCGGGTGGTTGCCGGATCGAGGGCGCTGGTGGCCTCATCGCACAGTAATACTTTGGGATTGCTGGCCAGGGCTCGGGCAATGGCCACGCGCTGTTTCTGGCCGCCAGACAGATTGGCCGGCCAGACATCTTTTTTATCCGTCAGACCAACCAGATCGAGTAATTCGGTCACCCGTTGTTTGATTTCATCGCGCGAAAGATTACCTAACTCCAGCGGCAGGGCGATATTGCCGAATACCGTACGCGAGTTCAGCAGATTAAAGTGCTGGAAAATCATGCCAATCTGCCGACGAGCATGGGTCAGCTGGCTTTCGGAAAGCGTGGTCAGTTCCTGACCATCGACCAGTACGCTACCGGAGGAGGGGCGTTCAAGCAGATTAACACAACGGATCAGCGTACTTTTGCCAGCCCCCGATGCGCCGATGACGCCGTAAATTTGTCCGCCAGGCACATGCAGGCTGACATCTGACAGCGCTGTAATGGTGCGTGAGCCTTGCTGGAACACTTTGGTAATATTTGAAAGTTTTATCATTGATTTATTTATTATCGTGATGAAAGTTGTCCGTGGCGTTTCGTGTCGTCAATCTTCGCTATCGCGAAACTGGAATGGATGGTAAGGCATCCAGACGTCTAAATCAATGGAAGTCATTCAATCTGGCATTCTCTCTTTTATTGCAATCATGCGATACTGTGCAGCAAATTTAGTAGCAGGAGTTTCTACGTGGCAGAGCTTGTACCCGCAATTTTCCTCGATCGTGATGGCACCGTGAATGTCGATCACGGCTATGTCCATGAAATCGATAACTTCCAGTTTATCGACGGCGTTATTGACGCGATGCGTGAACTTAAAAAAATGGGCTTCGCTCTGGTACTGGTGACTAATCAGTCCGGTATTGCGCGCGGTATGTTTAGTGAAGATCAGTTTATGAAGCTTACCGAGTGGATGGACTGGTCGCTGGCCGATCGTGACGTCGACCTTGATGGTATCTATTTCTGCCCGCATCATCCGCAAGCGGTGGATGAGGCATACCGCCAGCAGTGCGATTGCCGTAAGCCACAGCCGGGCATGTTGCTCTCCGCACAGCAGGAACTGAATATTGATATGTCTGCTTCTTATATAGTAGGCGACAAGCTTGAAGATATGCTGGCAGGTAAAGCGGCCGGCGTGGGTAAGAAAGTACTGGTGCGAAGCGGTAAGCCGGTTACGGCAGAAGGCGAAGCGGCAGCGGATTGGGTGATTAATAGCCTTGCAGATCTGCCAAAACGCATTAAACAGGGTTAAAAAACAGCGTTTCGTATGAAGTTGCGGCAAGCGGCAAAAAAGTTGAGATTTCTGCTTGCTATCCCGCGTGGCCTCCCTATAATGCGCAACCACTGAGACGGAACAACGGCTTACACAGCGGCGTGTCAGGCGGTTCAGAATGCGTTAAATCGCTTCCGAATCGCCGGAGAAAAACTTCTGAAAAACGGGGTTGACTCTGGGAGAGGAAAGCGTAATATACGCCACCTCGCAACAGCAAGCGAAGCTGCTGATTGCACTGCTCTTTAACAATTTATCAGACAATCTGTGTGGGCACTCGCAGGGTTGATATCGCAAACCATCTCCGGATGGAAAAAATTTGAAATATCAAGTCTCAAGAGTGACTACTATATTCATTACGAATAACAGTTTTAATTCTTTGAGCATCA
>NZ_JAHXPU010000021.1:0-39825 GCF_047308185.1 Pantoea sp. B65 | reverse complement strand
TTCAGCGAACGGTGCATCCGCTCATGCCGTCCGTTCTGCTCCGGGTGACCTTTCCTGATGCGCTCCGGCAGGATACCCAGCTTTATCAGCCACACGCTGAGCTGGCTCAGTCCGGCGATGCCTGAACCGGCGAAAGGCGCCCCGTTATCCGTACGCAGTACTTCCGGCAGCCCGCACTCCCTGAAGACCTTTTCCAGACAGGCGCGAACGAACACCGTACTTTCCGCCTGGCCAGCCTCGCATGCCAGCAGGTAGCGGCTGTGGTTGTCGGTCAGGGTAAAGGGACGGCAGTAGCTGCGGTCCAGTAGCCGGAAGCGGCCCTTGAAGTCAGCGCTCCAGACCTGATTAACGTGACGGATATCGGTCAGCTTCTGCACGTTGCCCGGTGTGCGTCTGCGCTTTTTACGGTCAGGTATTAAGCCTTCGCGTTTGAGGAGGTCACCGACAGTGCTGCCGGCCGGGACATCAAAGTTTACGTTGTGGTTCAGGAGCCACTGACGGATTTTACTGGCCCCCCAGTCCTGATGAGTGAGCCTGAGGTCGATGAGCTGCCGGGCGACATCGGGTGGGATGCGGTGCGGCTGCGTAAGACGTGCACGGGAACGGTCAGCCAGAGACAGGGGGTCATCGTGCTGAAAACGGTTAAGCCACTTGTATCCGGTTTTACGGCTGATGCCGAACTGGCGGCAAAGGGAAGCAAAAGAATGAGTGCCTGCATGGCAGGCACGGATGAATTCGAGGCGTTGCATGATAACAGTCTCAGTCCAGGGCATAGTGAGTCTCCTCCGCTATGCCAGTTATAACTGTTACCCATGTGCCCGGTCTAAAGTGTTACCCATGTGACCGGTTTGTACCTAAATGCCGCCCCTACGGTGTTTCAGATACCCCCGATCAACACCAGTAGGCCATAAAATTAACCGCAGAACGATCCAGCTCACACTCGCCAATCAGATAGCGGCGCAGGGTTTTCACCGAAGAAGAGTCGGCGGCCACCCAGGCATAGAAAGTATTGGCGCCTTCCGCCCGTTCCCACAGCAAATCGCCACCCAGACTATGCTCCGTCAGCGACTGGGCTGGGCTGCGCGCGCAGGCAGGAATTGTCACTTTATCGCGCACCGTTTCCAGCAGCAGACTTCCGCGTGCATGCTGGCTGCCACGCGGTAACCAGTGAACCTGAGCAAACGGAAATTGCGTCACCCCGACACAGTCCCCGGTCAGCGGAACCTCAAACAGAGCCTGCACCCGGGGCGGATGAGTCAGCTGTGCCAGCTGTTCCAGAATGCCCATCGCCGCCGGCAGTGCCGTTTCATCCGCAATCACCAGCGCCTGTTCAACCTGATCCGGCATGATCCATTCGTAGCCACCGCTGTCACCGTTATGATCGGCGTTTGGTGCGACAATTTGCAGCATATCGCCTGGCGTCGCGCGGGTGGCCCAGGCGGAAGCCGGACCACTAATGCCATGCAGGGCAAATTCCACATCCATTTCATGCAGTTCAGCGCGCAATGCGCGCAGAGTATAGGTGCGCATCACCGGGCGATCGGCGGCTGGAATCGACATATAGTCGCGATACCACTCTTCGCTGTTTTTCAGCGCATGAACCGCGCCGCTGGCGGCCGGAAACAGCAATTTTATCCGCTGGTCCGGCGCTTCCAGCTTCATACGGTTCACCTCCGGCCCGCTAAATACGCAGCGCACGATGGAGGGGGAAACCACGATTTTGTCTTTCAGGGTGACATCAAAAATACGATAGCTGGTGGTCATGCCAATGACTCTCCTGTAGAGGGCGGCGTCAGCTGCTTATGCAGCTCACTGTCAGAGCGACGCCTGAGCAGAACAGGACCAAAAAATACGCTGAATAGCTGATAATGACAATCACTCTTGAGGTGAGAATTATTATCACGGAGCGGGAGAGTCCGGCATTAGGGCTGAATGTTGTCCCGGGTGATTAACGATCGCTGCCGGGAATCGCGCTGACCAGCGTGCGGGTATAGCTATGTTGCGGTGCGCTGAACACCGCTTCCGGCGTGCCCGTCTCCACCACATCTCCTTTGTATAATACAATAATCTCATCGCAAATCTGGCTGGCGACTCGCAGGTCGTGAGTAATAAACAGAATAGAAACATGGGTTTTTTGCTGTACTTCCGCCAGTAGTGCCAGCACCTGCGCCTGTACCGAAACATCCAGTGCCGAAACCGATTCATCCGCAACCAATAGCAACGGATCAAACATCAGCGCGCGCGCGATACCGATACGCTGGCGCTGACCACCGGAAAACTCATGGGGATAGCGATGGTAAGCGCCGGGTTCCAGCCCCACCAGCGATAGCAGGCGCAGCGCCTTGTTGCGCACTTCATTCGGCGTCATGCCGCCATGGGTCAGCGGGCCGACCGAGAGAATAGTACCAATGGTATGCCGTGGGTTGAGTGAAGCGAAAGGATCCTGAAAGATCATCTGAATCAGTGGCCGCAGTGGACGAAATTCGCTTTCATCGACGGGCACGATGTCGCGGCCATCAAAGAAGATCTGCCCCGAATCGGCCGACAGTAGTTTTACCAGTATCCGGCCTAACGACGACTTGCCCGAACCGGACTCGCCAACCACCCCGAGGGTTTCCCCTTTGCGCAGACTAAAACTAACATTATTCAGCGCCCTGACCTGGCGCCCGCGGCTAAAAAAACCGGTGTTTTTCCGATAGGTCTTGCACAGATCCACCACTTTCAGTACCACCGGCGGGTTAGCCTGGCGGGACTTCGCCGCTTTGCGCAATTGCGGTACCGCATCAAGCAGCTGGCGGGTGTAAGGGTGTGCGGGTGCTGACAGCAGTTGATGCGCCGTACCCTGCTCAACGATCTGACCGCTGCGCATCACAATTACCCGGTCGGCAATCTCTTCCACCACGCCAAAATCATGAGTGATAAACATCACGCTCATCTGCTTACGACTTTGCAGGGTACGAATCAGCTGCAAAATCTGCGCCTGAGTCGTGACATCCAACGCGGTCGTCGGTTCATCGGCAATCAGCACATCAGGATCGAGTGCCAGAGCGATGGCGATCATCACGCGCTGGCGCTGACCACCCGACAGATTAAACGGATACTGGTGTTGTACATTAACCGGATCCGGCAGACCGACCTCCTCCAGCAGCGACAGGACTTTCTCCTGACGGCTGCCGGAGGTGCCGACATTGTGTGCCGACATCACTTCGGCAATCTGTTTGCCGATAGTCATAATCGGGTTAAGCGCCGAAAGCGGGTCCTGAAACACCATCGAGATGGTTTTGCCCTGCAGACTGCGCAATATGGCGGGGGAAGCGGTTAATATGTCCTGGCCTTTCAGTAGCATCTCGCCAGCGGTGACGGTTAACGCTGCCGGCAACAGTCCCATGGCCGCATGGGCGGTGACGGATTTTCCGGAACCGGATTCACCTATAATGCAGAGAATTTCCCCGGCAATCAGATCGAAAGAGACATCCTCGACGGCACAGGCACGATCCATCCCTTTGGGTAATGACACGGTTAAATGACGAACCGACAGTAACGGTTGCTGATGCGATGACAGGGTCTGTTCCATGGTCATTTGCCTCTATCCTGATGGTGACAGAAGAAATACAGCGGGAGCCGGAAGGGTAAATTATCACCCGCCGATCTGGCGCCATAAGATCGTTTTATTATGGTGCGGTGAAATCATAAATTTAACCAGCTGTTCACTATGTAATCACAAAATCGTATGGTAAAACTAGTTGTGACTGTCCACTAATCTGTTAATAATCGTTTTGCAGCCACAATTAAGCCGTAAGTAGCCTTCGGTTAAACCGCTACCCGGTGTCAGCAAGCAAAGACCCTTATTTTTTTGAGGTGGAGCGATGACGGAATTGGATAGCGCAGCAGAAAATAAACCTCCTGATTTAGAGGACTTAGGCGGCCTTGAACAGCTGCTAAGTTTCTATATTCGTTGTCTTAATATTTCCGTATCACGCGATCTTGATCGCAAACTCGCCGGACTGGATGTCGCCAAAGGTACCGGTAAAATCAGTACCTTACTGATTGTTGCCCGCCATCCGGGGATTCGCCCTTCCAGTATTGCCAGCGTGATTATGCGTGACCGCTCATCGATGGGACGGCTGGTCGATAAAATGGAACAACAGGGGTTACTGTTACGAAAAATAGCGCCGGATGACAATCGTTCCCAGGCGTTATATCTCACCCAACAGGGAAAGTTACTGGCAAAAAATGTTATTCAACTGGTGCAGGAGCAGGACCGTGATTTCTTTCATGGGGTGCCGGATAAAGATAAATCAGTGATTATTAATACCTTCAGAAAAATACTTAATAGCCGGCGTGAACAACCATTTAATTATCTGATCTATTAAATCTGGCTGGCGCGCGCTTTATTTTTTACTCACCTTGTCTGTTATTTCAGGGGGCGCGATGACACCTGCAAATAACCTTCTTTTGAAAGAGTGTGATTATGCCTGGTCCACGTGTGGTGCCTGTTTATGGCGATAACGATTTACCAGAAAGTGTTGATGTGGTGGTGATCGGCGGCGGGATAATTGGCGTCTCAACCGCACTGGAACTGGCTGAGCAGGGTATGCGCGTCGCACTGTGTGAGAAAGGGCAGATCGGCCACGAGCAGTCGAGCCGCAACTGGGGCTGGGTGCGGATTTCCCGCCGCGACCCGCGAGAAGTGGCATTAATGGCGGAAGCGCTGGCGATCTGGCAAACGCTGGACAGGCGCATTGAAGCCGATACCGGCTACACCCGGGCGGGGATTGTCTTTGCCTGTCATGACGAACAGCAGTTGCAGCAGAATCAGCAGTGGCTGGAGCAGGTAAAGGATTTTCCGCTCAGTTCGCAGATGCTGGATGAGGGGCAGTTCCGGCAAAAGTTTCCGGCGACCAGCCTGAAAATCAAAGGCGCGCTCTATACCCCGGAAGACGGGCGCGCCGAACCACAAAAAGTGGCGCCGGCGATTGCCGAGGCTGCGCGGCGGAAAGGCGCTTTTATCCTGACCGAGTGCGCGGTGCGCGGCATTGAAACTCAGGCGGGCAGAGTCTCTTCGGTGATCACCGAGCGCGGCGAAATCGCCTGTCAGAGCGTGGTACTGGCAGGCGGCGCCTGGTCATCGCTATTTACCGCCCGTCATGGCCTGCGTTTGCCGCAGTTGAAAGTCATTAACAGCGTGATCCGTACCGCGCCGCTTAGCGGCGGGCCGGAAGCGGCGCTGTGGTGTCACGACTTTGCCATTCGCAAACGTCAGGATGGAGGGTATACCGTGGCTTCCGGCCATGCCAATCTCGCCGACCTGGTTCCTGATTCGTTCCGCTACGCGGCTGATTTCTTCCCGGCGCTGCGCAGCGAATGGCGTTCACTGCGTTTTCGTCTTGGCGGTCGCTTCTTCGACGAAGCGCGACTCAATCGTCAATGGCGTATGGATCAGGCGTCGCCGTTTGAATATTGCCGGGTGCTGGATCCATTACCGTCATATCCGATGGCTGACCGGGCGCTCAGCCAGTTGCAGCAACATTTGCCGTTATTCCGCCAGGCCAGAGTTGCTCAGTATTGGGCCGGCTGTATTGATGTGGTGCCGGATGCGGTACCGGTGATTTCCGCAGTGGATAGCCAGCCCGGCTTCTTTATCGCCACCGGCTTTTCCGGCCATGGTTTTGGCATCGGCCCGGCGGCAGGGCGCCTGATGGCCGATCTGGTACTGGGACGCACGCCGGTAGTCGATCCCGATGCATTTCGTTTTTCGCGTTTTTCTGATGGCTCAAAAATTCAAATTCTAAGCGGTGTCTGACTGCGCTTTCCCCAGAAAGGCAGTTATTCGTTTAATTAAACGTAACCAGAGGAATCCAGATGACCAACAAGTTCAACGAGATGCTGCATCTCTCCCGGCGCCAGGCGCTGGTTTATATGGCGGCTGGCGCAGCGTCGCTGGCGCTGCCCAATCTGTTTGGCATCGGTATGGCGCAGGCGGCAGTCACGCCGCAGCGCAAAGGGCAGATGGTGATCGGTTTTTCTCAGGAGCCGACGGTGTTTAACCCGCATATGCCGCATATTGAAGTGGATGAAGGCATCCACTTCAGTATATTCGACCCGCTGTTCGCCATTGACGATAAAGGGGCGTTTATCCCTTCGCTGGCGCTTGAGGTGCCCACCGTGGAAAACGGCGGTATTTCCGCCGACGGCTTACAGTTCCACATTAAACTCCGCGATAATGTGAAGTGGCATGACGGCCAGCCTTTCAGCGCCGAAGATGTGAAGTTCACCCTTGAGCTGCTGGTCGATGCGGATTTTCGTAGCTGGCGTAAAACCGGCCACGAACTGGTACGCGATATCAAAGTGATTTCACCAACCGAAATTAGCTGGCGTATGGATAAACCCTTTGCCCCTTATCCGGCGATTCTGGCTTCCACCTTTATTGTGCCGCAGCATATTCTGGGCGCGGCGAAGGATAAAAATAACGCGCCGTTTAATAATGCGCCGGTCGGTACCGGGCCATTTAAATGGGTCAAACGCGTACCGGGCGATCATATCGAACTGGCGGCCAATAGCGCCTACTTTAAACCGGGACCTTACCTTGAGCGGGTGGTGTATAAATACATTCCCGATCTCAACGTGATGTATACCCAGTTTGCCTCCGGCGATATAGACGTCGTGGGCCTGCAGTGGATCTCCGCCGACCATTATGACGAGGCGAAAAAACTCCCCGGCAAAGAGGTGGATGTCTCTTCCAGCGCCACTATCGAAAACTTCGCTTTTAACCTTGGCCGTCCACAGTTTCAGGAACTGGCGGTGCGTCAGGCGATCTATTACGCCATCGATAAGCAGACCATTATTGATTCGCTTTACTACGGTCTGCCAAAACCAACCGAAACTTACATGCCGCAGGCTTCCTTTTACTACAATCCGGCGCTGCCGCAACATGAGTTCAATCTTGATAAAGCCAAAGCGCTGTTGGATGAAGCGGGCTGGAAGCCCGGTGCTGACGGCATCCGGCAAAAAAATGGCGTGCGTTTAGCCTTTACCAACTCCACCACCGCCGGCAACCACCTGCGCGAGCAGACGCAACAGTTTCTGCAGCAGTCGTTTCAGGAGGCTGGCATCGAAATGAAAATTTCCAACCTGCCGCCGGCGGTGATGTGGGGGGAATACTGGATGATGTCCAAATTCGACAGCGTAATTGTCGGTATGAACTTTCTTACCGGCGCCGATCCCGATACCTCGGACTACCTGCGTTCCACCTCGATCCCGGCTAAAGGCGGTGCCGGTCAGAATACCTTCCAGTATCAGAGTCAGCAGGTTGACGATCTGCTGGCCCAGGGCAGCAAGATGTTTGTACCGGCAGAACGCAAAGCGGTGTATCTGAAAATTCAGGAAATCGTGCGTCAGGATATGCCGTTCCTGCCGTTATTCCCGTTTGCCAATGTACGCGGTCATAAGCAGGGCGCCAGCAATGTCATTCCGAACGTTAATGTGCGTATCGACAGCTGGAATGTGGGAACCTGGTACTGGGCGTAACAGCTGCGCGGTGCTGGCCCGCAGGCTAAGCCAGTCACCGCTGGAGAGGATGTATGCTGAACTTTCTGATACGGCGCTTATGCCAGAGTGTGGTGCTGCTATTTCTGGTGTCGCTGATTGGTTTCACCGCGCTGACGCTGGCGCCGGGCGGTCCGCTGTCACAGTATGCCCTGACGCCGGGGATGAGCCAGCAGGCGCTGGAGCGGCTGGCGCAGCAAATGGGCCTGAACCGGCCGCTGCCGGTGCAGTATTTCGACTGGCTAAGTCATTTACTGCGCGGTGACTGGGGGCGATCGTATCGTGATGGTCAGCCGGTGCTGACGGTAATTTTCTCCCATGTTCCCGCCACCATGTTGCTGATGGTGACCTCAACGGTTCTGGCGATTGGCATTGGCGCCTGGGTTGGCGTTAAAAGCGCGGTAAAACGCTACAGCCTGTTTGATGAGGTGGCGACCATGGCGTCGATGATTGCCCTGTCGATCCCCACCTTCTGGTTTGGGCTGGTGGCGATCTACTTTTTCGCCCTGAAGCTGCAGTGGTTTCCGGCGGGCAATATGTACACCATGGGGGATGGTTCCGTGCGCGATGTTCTGCACCATCTGGTACTGCCGGTGATGGTACTGACCTTCGTTGATGTGGCGGTATGGAGCCGCTATATGCGCAGCGCCACGCTGGAAACCATTAATCAGGACTTTGTGAAAACCGCACGTGCTAAAGGCCTGTCGCCACGACGGGTGCTGCTGCGTCATGTGGTGGGCAACGCGATGCTGCCGATGATCGCCCTGGCCGGTATGCAGTTGCCGACCATTCTCGGCGGGGCGCTGGTGGCGGAAACGGTGTTCACCTGGCCCGGCATGGGGCGCCTGTTCCTCGACAGCCTTGGCTACAGCGACTATCCGGTAGTGATGGGGTTGCTGATGTTTTCGGCCATTCTGGTGCTGCTGGGCAATCTGGCGGCGGACATTATCACCGCCTTTGTCGATCCGCGTATCCGTCCCGCTTAAGGAGCTAACGATGGCTGCATATACCGTTCTGGCGCCGTCAGCGGCGAGTGCGCGCTGGTGGCATAACCGTACGCTGCGGCGTTTTGTGCAGCATCGTACGGCCTGTGCCGGTTTAATACTGATTATCCTGATGGCGCTGGCCTGCGCTTTTGGCCCAATGCTGCTGCCGTTTGACGATCTGCATATTGATTTACGTAACCGCTTTGCGCCGCCGCTAACCGGCTGGCATCTGCTGGGCAGCGACCCGTTAGGGCGCGATACCCTGGCGCGGTTGCTGATGGCCGGACGTATTTCATTGCTGGTTGGTTTTTTTTCGATGCTGCTCAGTATCGCTTTCGGCGCGGTGATTGGCATTATCGCTGGTTACTACGGTGGCCGTACTGGCAGCATATTAATGCGTATTGTCGATGCCTTTCTGTCGTTTCCCAGTGTCTTTCTGCTGCTGGCGCTGGCGGCATTTCTGAAACCCAGTCCGATGATGATCACGGTGATTATCGCCATTACCAGCTGGATGGAAGTGGCGCGTATTGTCGAGACTGAAGTGCGCTCACTGCGTGAACGGGAATTTATTCTGGCGGCGAAAATGCTGGGTTTATCCGGGCGCTGGATTATGTTTCGTGAGCTGCTGCCGAATGTGGTCGGGCCGATTATTGTCGCGGCAACCCTGACCGTAGCGCGCGCCATTCTGCTGGAGGCCTATATCAGCTTCCTTGGCTATGGCATTCAGCCGCCGTTGCCGAGCTGGGGCAATATGCTGAACGGCGCGCAGCAATATCTGGTGCGTGCGCCCTGGCTGGCGCTGGCGCCGGGTCTGGCGATAACCCTCGCGGTCACCTGTTTTAACTGTATCGGTGATGGCCTGCGTGATGCGCTGGACAATCGCAGCCAGCAATAGTGCTGGCCTGAGGAGTGAAAAGTAATGGCAACATTTTCACCGTTTGAGCAGTCATTATGGTTTGCCACCGCCCCGGCCGCAGCCGACAGCAGCAGTTTGCATGGTGAGGTGCTGGCGGATGTCTGCGTGGTAGGCGGCGGTTATACCGGCCTGACGACCGCGCTGGAATTAGCCCGGCAGGGGGTGTCGGTGGTACTGCTGGAAGCGCAGGAAACCGGGTTTGGCGGTTCGGGGCGCAATGCCGGTCACTGTACGCCGACTTTTACCCATTACAGTTTGCCAGAGTTGCAGCGCCTGCTGGGCGCGCCCTGGGCCGAACGTCTGATTGCCCGTCAGACCACGGCGAATCAGCGGGTAGCGGCGATGATTGCACGCTATAACATTGATTGCGAGTGGCAGCAAAACGGCTATCTGCAGGCAGCCGCCTGGCCCGCCGCGTTAAAAACCATTGCGCAGAAAGTACGTGACTATAACGCGGCGGGTGCGCAAACCCGGCTGTTGTCCGCACAGGAAACGGCGACCATTAGCGGCAGCCCGCGTTTTTATGGCGGCTGGTTTCATCCTGAGGGCGGGCATCTTAATCCACTGGGGTATGCACGTGGGCTGGCGCGGGCGGTAATCGCTGAGGGCGGCCAGATTTATACCCGTTCCGCCGTCAGTCAGGTGACAAAGCACGGTCAGCGCTGGAAGGTTGCTACTGACAGCGGCAGCGTGCTGGCGGAGAAAGTGATTTTTGCCACCGGCGCCTACACCGTTAATGGCTGGCCAGGACTGGCAGACAGCTTCAAAATTATGAAGGTGTTTGTCGCCGCCACCCAGCCACTGGATGCCGCCACACGCCGCCAGGTATTACCTCATAACACCACCATTCACGATGGCCGCGGCGATATCTATGTCTATAAATACAATGCGGAAGGACGCATTGTCGCCTCGATGTTTCCGATGGGGCAGCGCGGGCAGGATCTGCCGCTGACCCGTAAGATTATGAGCGATCGACTTAAATGGCTGCATCCGCAAATCACCGCTGATATCCGCTGGGACTATCTCTGGTTTGGCGAACTGGATATGCAGCAGCGTACCATCCCGCGTCTCTATCAGCTGGCGCCTGGCGTGGTGGCGTTAACCGGTCTCTCCGGCCGTGGCGTGCCCACCGGCAGCATGCTGGGCAGTATTCTTAGCGAATGGGCGCTGGATGTGCCGCAAAATGAACTGGCGTTACACATCGAGCCGCTACATCGCGCGCCGTTCTGGATGGGGTTTGGCCCGCAGTTAACCCTGCGCTATTACCGGGTGCGGGACTGGATACGCAGTAAAGCGCAGGGGGTGGATCTGCCACCCCATGCCTGATAACCGAAAGGGGACGTTATGCCAGATTCAACCCACGGTGTTGTGATGATTAGCGGCGCCAGTCGCGGTATTGGCGCCGCAATTGCCAGAGATTTGCTCGCTCATGGCTGGTCGGTAAGCCTTGGCTGTCGCGCGCCGCAACAGGTCGCTACTCTCTCTCCCGACCGGCAGATCAACTGCCAGTATGATGCGCTGGATACCGCCAGCGACGAGCGCTGGATCGCGCAAACGCTGGCCGCCTTTGGGCGAATTGATGCCGTGATCCATAACGCCGGGATGATGATCCCGCGCTCGGTGCTGGAAGCCAGTGACGATGAGTTCGACCAGTTGTTTGCCGTCAATGTTAAAGCGCCGATGCGCCTGAGTCGCAAAGTATGGCCACATCTGAAACTGAGTGGTCGCGGACGTATTGTGATGCTGGTTTCGCTCTCCGGTAAACGGGTGAAATCAGCGCAGTCGAGTCTGTATGCCATGAGCAAATTTGCCGCACTGGCGCTGGCACATGCTCTGCGGCGGCTGGGTGATGAAGACGGTATTCGCAGTACCGCCATCTGTCCGGGGTTTGTTGCCACCGATATGGGTACGGCGCTGACGGAGATTCCCGCGGCAAAAATGACGCAGCCGGAAGATATCGCCGTGCTGGTGCGTACATTACTGACCTTACCGAATAGCGCCAGCATCGCCGAGATCCCGGTTAACTGGACGGTTGAAGACAATTACTGAGGTAGATGATGGGACCAAATGTGGATTTAGTCAGCTCATCAGCGGAGTTTCCGGCGGAAACCGAGGTGGTGGTGGTGGGCGGCGGAATTATCGGCGTGGCGACGGCGTTATCGCTGGTGTCACGTGGCGTGCCGACGGTATTGCTGGAGAAGGGGCTGGTGGCGGCGGAGCAGTCCAGTCGTAACTGGGGCTGGTGTCGCCGCACCGGACGCGATCTGCGCGAGCTGCCGCTGATTAATCTCAGTATGCAGTTGTGGGAAGGCATGAATCAGCGGCTGGGGCGCGAGACCGGTTTTGGCATTACCGGCATTGCTTATGCGGCACGCAGCGAAAAGCAGTGGCTGCGTCATCAGCGCTGGCGTGAAGAGGCCCGACAATATGATATTCACAGTGATCTGCTCGATCGCGACCAGCTGCAGGCGCGTTTCCCCGATCTGCAGGGGGCGTTTAACGGCGCGCTGTTTACCGCCCTCGACGGGCGCGCTGAACCACAAAAGGCGGCTCCGGCCATGGTGATGGCGGCGCAGCAACTGGGATTAAATCTGCAACAGCACTGTGCGGTGCGCAGTATTGAGCAGGCGGCGGGGAAGGTGAGTGAGGTAGTGACCGAGCGCGGCACCATCCGCTGCCGTGCGGTGGTGGTGGCTGGCGGAGCCTGGTCGCGGCTGCTGATGCAGGGCTGCGGTCTGACGCTGCCGCAGCTAAAAGTGCTGAGTGCGGTATTTCGCACCAGCCCTACTGACTATGATCCCGGCCTGTGCATTAGCTTCGGCAAAGTGGCACTACGCAAACGGCGCGATCGCGGTCTGACCGTCGCCAGTTCGGCCACCAGTATTAGCGATTTGACGCCGGACAGCGTGCGTTTTAGTCGGTTGTATATGCCTGCTTATCGTGAAGAGCGCCAGAGTATTAACCTGCGTTTTGGCAGTCGTTTTTGGGAAGAGCTGACGCGCTGGCGTGTCGGTGAGCCAGATAAGATTTCGCTGTATGAACGTATCCGCGTGCTCGATCCGCGTCCGGAAGCAAAAGTGGTCAGGGCGATCCGGCAGAACCTGGTGGATACTCTGCCAGGGCTGGCGTCAGTGGCGATTGAACAGAGCTGGGGCGGCTTTATCGATACCATGCCGGATGCTATTCCGGTGATTTCCGCCATCGATACCCGCGCCGGTTTATTCCTTGCCACCGGTTTCTCTGGTCATGGTTTTGGTATCGCGCCCGGCGCCGGCCAGTTAATGGCGGATTTGGTCACCGGCAGTATGCCATCGGTCGATGCGCATCCTTTCCGTTTTAGTCGTTTTACTGATGGTGAAAATATCCGGGCGCAGCACTGGTTGTAGGCAGAGTTGCTGGCGATCGCCAGCAACTCCGCCAGGCAGTCCGGCAAAAAACAGCCCCTGGCGGCGATGCTCCCGGTGGCTGCAACCGCAGCAGAAAAAAACTGCACCCGGTTGCGGAAAAGGTTTGCGATCGGAGGCAGGCGGCAACATGATGTGAGCTAACTGCCATAACCGGATCTTTAACCTGATGAAGGTTGCCGCCGGAGGTTTATTTTCCACGGTGTTTCGCGTTCACCAGGTTAGCCGACGACGCAACACAGCAGAATGCAGGGAATATGACAAAAAAAACCTTAACCCCACAGCGCAAAAGAGCCACCGCCAGTGATGTCGCCAGAGTGGCCGGGGTATCTAAATGGACGGTGTCACGGGCATTTACCGCGGGGGCGTCGATATCCAATACCGCGCGGGTGCAAGTTCTGGCTGCAGCCGAAAGCCTGGGTTACCGACCAAATTTGCTGGCACGTAGCCTGTCACAAAAGCGTACGCATATCGTTGGCGTGGCCATCGACCAGCTGAAAAATCCGCATGCAATGCTGTTACTTGATGAGGTGACTAAGCAGCTGCAGCTACGCGGCTATATGGCGCTGCTGCTGAATATTACGGAAGGTAAACATTATCAGTCGGTAATGATGATGGCCGATCAGCTGCAGGTGGATGGCATCCTGTTTTTGGGCACTATTCTGACGGATGAGCTCATTACTATCGCCCATGATACGCACCATATTCCGCTGGTTCAGGTGGGACGCAATACTGATGGCCAGCCTCTCGATATGGTGAATATCGATGGCTACCAGGCGGGGTGGGAGATTGGCAAGCTGCTGCTGGCGCAGGGCTGTCAACGCTTTGGCTATATGAAAGGGCCAGATACGCCCTCCAGTCATTTGCTGCGTATGGACGGCTACCGTGCTGCGCTGACTGCGGCGGGAAAAGATCTTAATGTTGAGTTGGTCGTTGGCCAGTATGACCGTCAGCTGGGCTATCAGACGATGGAAAATTACCTGCGATCGGTAAGCACGCAGGATCGCGTAGATGCGCTGTTCTGTGAAAACGATATTCTGGCGCTGGGGGCGATGGCAGCGCTGCGTGCAACGGCGGAAAACGGCGCGATCGCCATTGTTGGCTTTGATGATATTGATGAAGCCAGCGCGCCCGAATGGCAGCTGACCAGCTACAGTCAGCGTACGGACCGGCTAATCAATGAAGCGCTGAATCGCCTGATTGATGGCGAAGCCACTGAACAGGGGGAGTGGCGTCAGGGGGAACTGCGTATCCGGCGGTCTCACCTGTTGCCATCGCCTGCCTCTGTCAGAGGCGGGTAGTTTTATTCATCATCGCTCAGTGCCGCAGTTGCTGGATCCCCCACAGTGCCAGCGCATGGTCATCCTGTGAAGGCAGGCCACTGACGCTAACCGCGCCAATCACTGCACCACTCTCATTCAGCAGCGGGAATGAACCGCCATGATCGGTATAATCATATTGATTAATAAAGGATTGCTCTGACATCGGTTCAGCATTCTGCCGGTTAATCATCCCGACATACATCGAAGAGTTGCCATAGCGTAAGACGGTGTTGCGCTTGCGTCGCATCCATTCCAGATTGTTGGCGCTGGAGCCCGGCAGCGCAGCAAGAAATAGCTGCTGACTGAAAGCGTAAATTTCAATGGCCACCGGTAGCTGTTGTTCAGCGGCGCGCGCCTGCAGCAACTGACCCAACTGCCAGGCTGACTGAAAATCAAAATGTTGCAGACGGCTATCGGCTTCCTGTTGTAACAGCAGGCCGGGAGTGAGGGTGTCAGACATCATCTTCCTTATATTTGAAATTTTAATTTCAATAAACATTATCATAAAAAACTTATTTGCACATACTCTGCTGATTATCATGATAAGCCTTTCATCCGTCACATTTTTTTCTCTCCCTGCCAGGCGGAGTGGGGTTGAAACGGCAGTCGGTTGCCGCTGGTTTTAGTTAAGTAAATACCATATCATTTGTAATAAGATATTGATTGTATTTATATTTCTAATTATATCAGGGAGGTGTTGTTCTCCTGAGCTGCTGAGAGTGAAAAACTTTTAACTTGCTCACATTAAAGAAATAAATAGTTCATTGATTTATTTTTTAAAAGATAAATTTCATGATAGGATTTCTTTGCTACCGGCACTGGCTGATAATAGTGTTCTTTTCCGGCCAGGCTGTCGGGCAGGCTAAACCGTAAACAGGAATACGCCGCTTATCTGATTTCCGGGGGGTAACCGGGTGAGCGGCGTTATTCCTTGTTTCATTACCGGTCACCAAAGCTGATATTGATAAAAATCCCCATCTCTCTGTTTATTAGCCGCCGGTGATTGTTGGCGCCACCTTTCCGGCTGCCTGATTAACCCGCATTAAACAATCCAGCGCGGTCGCTTGTTGCAACATTTCTGCACCCGGGTGCATTTTTGTTGCTATTTTGTGATCGGCTTCGTTAATTTTACTTTTCCCCGATTGACTGTTTTCTCAGCATAGATGACATTGCTGCTGACACCCGCAGACAACCGCTTCATTGAAAATAGCGGTTTTGTCAATTTTTGCACCCGGGTGCAAATTTTAATTTAATGATTTTTATCTAAAATAAAACCTCAACCTACAGGACATACCGATGAAAATTATCAAGTTGCTGTTGATGACGTTGAGCATATTGATGGTCTGCAGCGCGCAGGCAAAAACCTGGCGCGTAGGGGTTGCGCTGGCCAACTTCGATCTGAATTTCGTCTCAATTTTACGCTCCCGGATGATCAGTGAATTGCAGGTACTGAAGATGGACAGCCAGTTCTCTGATGCTAAAGGCGACGTGGCCTTACAGGTGCAACAGGTAGACGATTTTATCAATCAGGGCGTTGACGCCATTATTCTCAATCCGGTGGATACCCAGGGGGTACGACCAATGATGGAAGCGGCAAAACGCGCCAGTATTCCGCTGATTTTTGTTAACCGTAAACCCGAAGTGAAGCTGGAGGGCGCAATGGCTTATGTCGGCTCGGATTCGGCGCTCAGCGGCAAGATGCAGATGGAAGCACTGGCAAAAAAAATGAACTATCGCGGCAATGTCGCCATCATTATGGGCGCGCTGTCGAATGAAGAGGCGCGTGAACGTACCCGGGCGGTGGAAGAGGTGATTGCGCAACATAAGGAGATGAAAGTGATTGAGAAGCAGAGCGCCAAATGGCAGCGCAATGAAGCGGTGGATGTGGTCGCCGGCTGGCTACTGAATGGTCGTCCGATCGATGGTATCGCGGCGAATAACGATGAAATGGCGATTGGCGCGATTATGGCGCTGAACCAGGCCAGCAATAAGCATGTGCTGGTGGCCGGTATCGATGGTACGCCGGATGGTCTGCAGTTTATTAAAAACGGCGAGATGGCGGTAACGGTTTTCCAGGATGCTCAAGGCCAGGCCACCGGCGCGGTGAAAGTGACCAAAGCACTGCTGGAAAAACAGAAAACCGAACCCTATAACTGGGTGCCATATGAAACCGTCACGCAGGAAAATTATGCCCGCTTTACCCGTCTGAATCAGAAGTAAGTGCCACTATTTATCCTTTTTTGCACCCGGGTGCAAAACAACCGTTACAGATTAAGGAGTCCGGAAATGCTCAATGGTGAAAGACAGATCCCGCGTCCGCTACGCTGGGCAATGATTGGCGGCGGCCGGCTGAGTCAGGTGGGCTATAAGCATCGCAGTGGCGCGCTGCGTGATAATACCGCCTACCAGATGGTCGCCAGCGCCTTTGATATTGATGCTGAGCGCGGGCGTGATTTTGGCGTCAATCTTGGCATCGCGCCGGAGCGTTGTTACGACAACTATCGTCAGCTGCTGGCAGAAGAGGCAAAGCGTGAGGATGGCGTTGAAGTGGTCAGTATCGCCACGCCGAACGGCACGCACTACGAAATCACCCGCGCGGCGCTGAATGCCGGTATTCATGTTATTTGTGAGAAGCCGCTGTTTTTCACCAGCGCCGAAGCGCAGCAGATAAAAGCGCTGGCCGAAAAAAAGGGGTTAATTGTTGGCGTTACCTACGGTTTCTCCGGCCATCCTCTGCTGATGCAGATGCGTGCGATGATTGCCAAAGGCGACATCGGTGAGGTGCGTATGGTTGAGCTGCAATACACCCATGGCTTCAACGCCAATGACAGCGCCGATAAATTCAGTGATGCGCAGAAGTGGCGCGTCGATCCGCAAGTGGCCGGTCCGACATTTGTTCTCGGCGATATCTCCACCCATACCTTTTATATCTCCCAGCTGGTACTGCCCGAATTACAAATCGAATCCCTGCTGTGCGATCGCCAGAGTTTTATTCCTTCGCGCGCGCCGCTGGAAGATAACGCCATGGTGCTGATGCATTACGCGGGCGGCGCGGTGGGCCGGATGTGGGCGTCATCCATTAATGCCGGCGCTATGGACAGCCAGTGCATTCGCGTTATTGGCTCGCTGGCCAGCCTTGAATGGAGCGACGCCAACCCCGGTGAGCTGAAGTATCAGGTACAGGGGCAACCGAATCAGGTGATGCATCACGGCATGCCGTATCTCGATGCGAGTGCGCTGGCGGATGAGCGACTGGGGGCGCTGCATACCGAAGGGCTGGCGGAGTCCTGGGCCAATATTTATCTGAAATTCGCCATCGCCATCAGCGCCAGCCAGCGCGGTGATAAGGCCAGGCTCAGCAATCTGATCTACCCGGATATTAATGCCGGTCTGGAAGGGGTGCGCTGGCTGGAAAACTGTGTTCGCTCCGCCGACAGCGGCTCCACCTGGGTTAACTACCAGTAAGGAAATCACCATGAAACTTTCATTTTGTACCGACAGCCTTGGCCATCTGCCGTTTGAACAGATGCTGGATCAATTACTCGCACTGGGGGTGTATGGCGTTGAGATGACGACCGGCGGCTGGTCATCGGCGCCGCATCTGCGCACGGACGAACTGCTGGGCAGCGCCAGCAAACGTCAGCAGCTGATGCAGGCGCTGGAGAGCCGCGGTATGACCATCGCCGCGCTTAATGTTTCCGGCAACCCGCTCGATCCCGGTGAGCTGGGGCAGCGTCATAAAAGTGACAGCGATAAAGCGTTGCAACTGGCCGGTCTGCTGGGGGTGAAAAAGATTGTGATGATGAGCGGCCTGCCGCCAGCCAGCCCGCAGGACCGTATTCCGAACTGGATCACCTATACCGTAAGCTGGCCGCCGACGCTGAAAAATTGCCTCGACTGGCAGTGGAATGAAGTGGCGATCCCTTACTGGCAGGGGTTGGTGCAGCGGGCTACAGAGTGTGGCGTCGAGAAGTTCGCGCTGGAAAACTTTAGCTCAATGCTGGTATGGAATCCGGAAACCCTGTTCCGTCTGCGGGATGCGGTCGGGCCGATGGTGGGGCTGAATCTCGACCCGAGCCATCTGCTGTGGATGGGCGCCGATCCGATTGCCGCTGCCCGGGCGCTGGGGCCGGCGATCCATCATGTACATGGCAAAGATGTGCGTCTGGAGCGTGGACTGGTGGCGATCAATGGCCTGCTGGAAACCAAACCGGTAGAGGATATCGCCCGTCGTGCCTGGAACTATGTGGCGGTAGGTTGCGGTCAGGATTTGCAATGGTGGAAGGAGTTCTTCTCGGTGGTCCGGATGATGGGTTACAACGACTGGGTGTCGCTGGAGATGGAAGATCTTACCATGTCAGTCGAGGCTGGGGTGACCTCTTCCATTGCCGCACTGCAGCAAACTATTAGCCAGTAACCGGGCAATGCAGTGACTGCAGCCAGCGCTGCAGTCACGTTGCTGTCAACTGGCGGCTTCCGGCACCCACGGACCTTTGACGGCCGCAGCGGCAAAACCGGCAGTCAGAATACGCAGTTGCGCATCACGTGGGGTGTTATCCCCCTGGCCCTGAATACTGACAATATCCTGCGGACAGGCAGACAGCGCCACATAGCAATCCATCTCGGCGCGCAAGATAATGTAATCGCCAGGCCGGGTCACGGTTGGCAACGTCTTCAGGGTAATGCCATCCGGCTGCACCTGAATATTCATAAAAATATTAAACGACGCCAGGTTGCCGTGCGGCAGTGTGACATCCAGCTGCGCCAGCCCTTCGTGCAGGTTGTCGTGGCAGTTGCGGTGCGGTTCAGTGCAACCTAATAGCTCATAACGACGCGCGTCGCAGGCGGCCATAAACGTATCGTGCACGCCCGGCGAGGTGTCTTCCACCAGCGTCAGAATGGGATGGCGCATATTGGTGATAAAGCTGTCGCCGCTGCGCGGATTCAGGCGCTGATTCCACACGCGGGTGGCCTCCATACACATATATTCGCTGACGTCGGCGGCGTTATAAGCCCAGCAATCCACTACCTGGGTGCCATGCAGATTAATCACCTGCAGCGCCTCACCGGCAGCAAGAAAAACAGCTTTGCCGTGACGTGCGGGGATTATCTGCTCATCGCGGCAGCTATAGTGATTATTCATCATATTCTCCTGGTTAATTGACCACACGCCGGGAATAGCGCGTCATACGCTGTTCGAGGCGTCGGGCCAGTAAATCGATAACGGTATTCAACAGCCAGTAACAGAGCGCGACGGCCAGATAGATCTCCAGTGGGGCATAGGTGGCGGAGATCGCCTGCTTTGCCTCGTACATAAACTCCGGTACTGAAACAATCGACAGCAATGCGGAGTCTTTAATCAGGCCAATCAGCAGCCCCATTAGCGGTGACAGCATTTGCGGCAGTGTCTGTGGCAATACCACGTCCTTCATGGTCTGCAGATGACCGATCCCCAGCACCCGACAGGCTTCCCACTGGCCGTGGGGCAGGGTGCCAATGGCGGCACGGATCACCTGCGCAATATAAGGAGCGTAATAGAGTGTCAGGGCCAGCACGCCCACCACCGGCGAAGAGAAGGTGATGTTGTATTCCGGCAACACAAAATAGAGCAAATAGATCACTATCAGCAGCGGCAGCCCCAGCGTCAGCGCCGTCCAGCCACGCAATAACGCCTGCAGCGGCGGTGGCCCGCGCATCAGCAGCAGTGCCAGTAGCGCACCGGCCAGCAGCGCGCAAATGGCGGCAATAACGCAGAGTTGCAAAGTGGTTTGCAAACCCTGCCATAGTGAGGGGGCCGCGGAAATCACCGCCTGCCAGTCCATTATGCCCACCTCCGTTTGCCTTCCAGATAGCGTGCCAGAGCGATCATCGGCAGGGCAATCAGCAGATAGCCGACCGCCACCAGCAGCAGTACCTGGGTGGCTTCATAGCTGCGGGCGATAACGATTTGTCCGGCATACGTCAGTTCGGTCAGCGCCACCACTGAAGCCAGCGGCGTGGTCTTTAGCAGAATGGTGAACTCATTAACTAACATTGGCAGGCTGGCGCGCAGTACCTGCGGATTAACCACGTACCACCAGCTCAGCCAGCGACTTAATCCCAGCGTACGGCAGGCCTCCAGCTGACCCGGCGTCACCAGCCGACGATTAACCCGCAGAATTTCCGCCACATATGCGCCGCTGTTCATGCCGATGGTGATCACCGCCGCCAGTAGCGGCTTGCCGCCCAGTCCGAGTAATGGCAGGGTAAAGAACACCACAAACAGCTGCACAATAGCCGGTGTGCCGCGCATCAGACTGATATACAGCCGTCCCAGCAGACGTGGTAACCAGCGTCGCTGTAGCTGCAGATAGCAGCCCGCCTGTCCCAGCACCAGGCTTACCATTGCCGACAGCACCGTCAGCTCGAGGGTGACCAGCAGCCCTTTGGCTAACTCCGGTAATCCGGCGCTGACTTGCGCATCCAGCCACATTATTGCCTCACTCAGACGGGAACGCCGTCAGATCTTCCGCCACTGACAGTCTGAGCGGGGCGGGGCGATCGTTGCCTTCAATCCCGCTACAGCAGGCCGAGACGATAAACAGCGTATCCATCACTACGCGACAGGTAATGCTGTCGCCGCTTTTGGTCATATTGGCCTGCGGCATAATGTCGCCATTACGTGCCAGTTCAACATGCATAAACAGGTTTATCGGGTCGGGTAACTTCGGCACCGTCATTCCGCGCCGCGCCAGTTCTGCGCTAAGGGATTCCATACAGCCCTGCTGCCCACGATAGCCGCGTTCTGCCAGCCATGCGCTGCTGGAGCCCGGCAGCAGCAGATCGTGACGACGCACACTGTCTTTGCCCAATACCATCATCGGACGGCGACGGTTGTTGACCATGCGCATGCCGGAACCGAGCAGATAACTGTTACTGAATACCCGGGTGTGATGTACCGACAACCAGACTGCCGGATCATCAAGACTGAAACCAAACAGCGACGCGACGGCGCCATCGCCCAGCGCGGTGATGCGCAGCAACTGCCCGCGCAGCACGCGAATTGAACCGGCGCTACCCGCTTCGACGGTAACGCTGTCTGCCAGGCTACGTGGCGTACTATCTGTGGTGAAGCCTTCTTTCATCAATAACATTTCAGGCCTCGCTGGTCAGGGTGTCGGAAATATGGATATCAATCGGCGTGACCTGCAGACCGTTGCCCGGAATAATGTCCTGCGGGCAGGAGGAGACGGCGCAAACCAGATCACAGAGTGCCAGGAAGGTCACCCGGTCACCGGCGCGGCTGTGGGGATCGGTCACCTCCATGCGGCCATCCGGCGTCACCGGGCCATTCTGGAACAGGTTAAACGGCTCCGGCAGGGTAAAGTAATTGACGCCGTAAGCGCGCATCCCTTCCAGCATGTTGTCGACGCAGTTACGGTGTCCTTCAACGCCAAAATCGATGCTGAAACGTGTGCGATCGCAGGCCGGTACGTTGGCATCATGAATACCGATGGTATCTTCAATAATCTGCAGCATGGCGCGGTTATCGCTCGACCAGAGCGCATCGCCCGGCTTAAAAAACAGTGAGCGCAGATGCTGGCGGGTATGGACCGGCGACAGTTTTTCGGCGGGGTTCGCCGCGTTAACCGCGACGAAATCCGCTGCCTGCTGTCCTTCACTGTCAATAATGGTCAGATATTGCCCCTGGCGTACGGTGAAAGCCTGGCCGTGTCCGGCGGCAACATGAACATGGTGCTGACACATGGACTTACTCCTGGGGAATGAAATTGTCGGCCGGAACGGTAAACGTGGTGCCAAGATATTGCGTTTGCAGCTTGCCCAGTTCGCCAGATGCCTGCATTGCCAGAATGCGATCGCTAATCACTTTGTTCAGGGCGCCGTCGTCCTTACGCGTTGCCCACGCCATCCATTGCGATGGTCCGACTTCACCTGCCTGCAGCAGTTTCGCCGGATATTTCTGCACTATCGGCGCCAGCACGGAGATATCGTCGATGACAAAGTCAGCGCGTTTGGTCAGTAAGGTGCTGACGGTCTGATCCAGCGTATCGACGCTGATAATGGTGATCGGTGTCAGGCCTTTGCTCTTCAGGGTTTCGTTAAAAGATTTCAGCAACTGCTCCGGCACACTGGCGCTTTTAGCCGCCCCGCGCAGACCGGCAAGAGCTTCAATTTTCAGCGGCTTGCTGGCGAATTTTCCCGCTTCATCCTGACGTACCAGTACACCATTAACGGTTTTACTGAACGGCACGGTAAACAGTACTTTCTTTGCCCGCTCGGCGGTGACGTTCAGGGAAGAACCTTCGGCATTGAATGAACCGGAAATCAGGCCCGGAATAATGCCGCTAAAGGCGGTTTTCTGAAATTCAAGTTTCACCCCCAGCTGTTTAGCGACCGACTTCATGATCTCGGCGCTGTAGCCCACCACTTCACCCTTATCGTTGGTGTATTCATAAGGAGGAAAGGTGGGGTCGACGCCGACGGTCATGGTGCCGCTGGCTTTAATATCGGCCAGCGTATCAGCCTGCGCGACGGCGCTGAGTGAGCCAGCGGTGAGTAATGCGGCGATAAGTAATGTTATGTTTTTCATTATGGTGATTCCCTGGTGTTGGTGAAATACATCAGGGATAAGGCAGTTTTCGTGCCAGTTTAAATCACAGCGCGGGCGGGTGAAAAATGAACAGCGGCAATTTTCTTTAAGAATCACAGAGAAACATGTGTTTCATGGGATAAAAATATTTTTTCATGTGTTTCATAAGGCGCGTTTTTAACCGCGCCAGCAGAAAGGGGGGCGCACCATTATGGCGCACAATAACTGAGCAATTGCACCATCAGCCATGGCTTAGAGCAGAAGGTGTTTACTCCAGCTCATCAAGCCACTGATGAACTGATTCAATCAGCGTCAGCTGGTCGTTACTGACCTTGCCGCGCTCACGCGCCACCAGTGAACAAAGCAGGTTACATACCCCGGACAAGGCTGCGGTGCTGTCAAAAATCAGGCTGCCTTCGGTATGGCAACGCATCACCCAGTTTGCCTGTTTTGCCGCTTTGCCGGACAGTACGTCAGAGAGGTAGAGCATCGGTACTTTCAGTTCCGCCAGGGCGTTCATCGCCGCTTCCAGAGCGGGCATACGGCGGCGTAAGCCGATGCAGATCGCCACGTCCTGCGGCCCGAGAGCCGCAAGGTACTCCGCCAGAGAATCCCCGGCGCGCGGCAGCAGACGGACATCGTTATGCACATGGACCAGATCGCGATACATCAGTGCGGCAATGGTCTGGCTGTGACGCCAGCCGAGCAGCACAATACGCCGGGCACCGGCAATCGCCTTCACCACCTGACTAAGCTGTTGGGCATCAAGGGCGCGATAAGAGTTAACCAGATTGGCGACTTCGCGTTCGAGGTGGCTCTGGATCAGCGCATCCAGCGGCGACGCGGACTGGAATTGTTGCAGGTAGAGTGGTGACCCGCTGTTTTGCATTTCCCGCGCCTGGCGGCGGGCTTCATCATAGTTTTCATAGCCGAGATGGCGGAAAAAACGCGTGGTGGTGGCTTTCGATACCCCGGCGCTGATTGCCAGTTCCGTGGCGGTATTCATCGCCAGCTGGCCGGGCGCGGCAAGGACCACATCCGCCAGCCGCTGTTCATGGCTGGAAAGGTCGTCCCAGTACTGACGAATCCGGCTTTCGAGCGAAACCGTTTTGGCACTCATTTGTTAACCCTGGAAAAATAAAATCCATCCTGCACACAGCTGGCGGGAATGTCATGCGCAAAATGCGAAAAAATTGGGTTATTGCACCGGAGAGCGCCGATCCGCATACGATAACCGCTGGCGCTGACGCGCTGTCCGCAGATGATTTCTTTTATATCTCTCCTGATAAACATCACGCAATGATAAAACGGTGACCGCCTGGTTACTGTTATTTTATTGATTTGACGCCGGTGACGGAATAACAAAATATCGCCATGCAGTCCGCCGGACCCGCTATTCCGCGCGGCCTGAAGCAATACGCGATTTATCGGTGTAATTCCTGGTGATCCATCCGCTTATTGTATCGCAAAGGAATTGCGACTTATCCGCAAAATAAGGGAAGAGCAATATGAAAATAAATTTAGCCGTCAAACTGCTATCGGCGTCGATACTCTGTGCGCTGGCGACGGGTAGTCTGCACGCTGGCGGCGCTACGCCGGACGGGCAGGCCACAGCCGCAGTGGCAGCGCCGGCAAAACCGCTGGTCAAACAGCTGCCGCCGCAAAATATGCTGGAGTTGTTGCAGGCTGATAATGTCGCCCAGCTACGTCTGCGCCAGACCTATCACTTCGACCGTAATGATCCGCTTTGCAGTCTGTACCACTGCGATACTGAGGTGATCTCGATTGCCGCTCGCTTCAGCCAGCTGGTGCTGAGCTCCGGGGCTTACCTCGAGATCTCATCGGTGGCCGATAACGAGGTATTACGCTACGATGCCAGTGAGATCGCCGTCGTGACAGCACGTTATGATGGGGTTTTTACCACTCCTTATATGATGGGAAATACCATTACGCTCCGGGTTGTCTATCCTGCCGGACAGCTACCGGCGCCAGAGGATAGCGCGGTCCTTGATGCTAATCTGGTCTCGTTTAATGCCTATATGCCGCCCAATTATGCGGAAAATCGCCAGCCGGTAGCCTGCCTGCAATCGGGGGACAGCGCGCAGCAGCAATATGTGCGTGGCCTGGCGACTGCCTATCTGAACGGCAGCGCATGGCTGGTGGGTAGCGACAATAATTTAATTACCACCGCTTCGGTGTTGGGACATGATATTTATGATGGAGAAACCACCGGGGATTTAATTCCCGAACGTCGGGTGCGGTTTAATTACGCCTCACCGGATTGTGCAGAGAATAAGGCGGTTGCCGCGCGGGACAATCTGGTCAATATCAAAGGCGGTAAGATAATTGCCAGCGGCGGCTGGGAAAGCCAGTATGACTGGACATTATTCTCACTCGATCCGCTGGAATATCGTGAAGCCGGAATTAAATCGCTGTTTGGCGGGCTGGCGATGGAGCATGAAAATTTGTCGGCGGGACAAACCCTGTCGGCTATCGGTCATGGTCGTGATGGCATCTATCTGATGGATTCGGCAGTGGCTGACCCGCAGCAGGGGACCGCGAAGCAGCTGAGTGCTAAAGGACCGGAAGGCGATCCCTGTAAGCTGGTGCAACTGTTCTCCTCCCAACTACTGGAAACCGATTGTTATCTCACCGCCGGTAATGGCGGCTCGCCGCTGTTATCAGCTGACGGCAAGGTCATCGGCTTGATTTACGGTGCCTACGGCTATAGCAGCTACGCCATTCAGTCACCGTATTTGCTGGCGGCTCTCTCGCAGTGGGCGCCAGCCGGGGAGTTTGGCAAAGCGACCGCCGGTAGCGGCCATGTACAGACTGCCAGCATTGACTTTCCGGCGTTTAGCAAACCCGGTGAGTTTACTTTTTCCGCAGGTCATCTCAGTTTTGCGCCGGTGGTCGAAGGCCGCAAGTTTGTGCATTTTGCTGACTATTCGCAGCTGAAGTCAGTGGCCCGTGATAATGCAGGCAGAGATGTGGAGGTGTTATTCCGCCTGGCGCAGAGTAATGCCTGTGGTGAAACCAGTCTGCAAAGCGTCTGTGATCTGCCGGGGCCGACTACGTTGAAAGTGTGGATCGAGCGCGAGGATAATCACGCCATTGCCGCCGGGCAGCATCTCTCCGGCTGGCTGCCGGTTGCCGTTGCTGCTAACGGCAAGCTGCATACCAACCAGCTGCTGCGTTATCGCTATAGCGGCTATGATCCGCAAGTCTCGCCATTTGACGCCGCGCAGCCAGTGCTGAAGAGGACCATTGGCAACGATACGCAGTATCTGCACCTGTTCAGCCGCGATAATTTCCGCAGCGGTATGACCGCGGTGCGCACTGGCGAAGGCCCGCTGGTCGATAATCTGGCCGGGTCTGCCAGCGATGGCGTCGCCTACGCAGGGATGACCGATCTGTTTGCCGGGGTTATCAATCAGCAGGATGGTAAGAGCTATGTTATCAGGCTGCGCGCCGGGCTGATCAACACCTGTACTGCGATTAGCCAGCCATCAGGTAACTGGACGCCGGTAAATAGCGCCGCCTGCGAGCAAGGGCGGCCGGGGTATCAGGATTTTAGCGATGGCAGCGTCTATCTGCTGGATCAGGATAATGCGCATCTGCCCGCAGGCCGCTACAGCGGCTTACTGCCGTTAATGATCCGTCACTGGGACCAACCGGATAACACCCAGGCGGTGGAGCTAACCATCGATTATCTGAAAAAGTAACCCTGCATATATTATCGACGCCCCGGGAGGGGCGTTTTCGCCGCTACGGCAGATTAAGAAACGCGCTTAAAGGCAGCTCAAAGCCGGCGGAGATTTTTTCGATAGTCGCCAGCGTCGGGCTGGATTCGCCACGCTCGATCTGTCCCAGCATTGATTTACTTACCCCGGTCATTTTTTGCGTGTCGCCAAGACTCCATCCGCGCTTTTTTCTCAGTTGCTGTAAGCGTTCAGCGAAACATTTCTCAATTGAAGCCATTTCTTCACCTGGCATGCGTTAGGGAGCCCATTGGTTGAAAACAGCATTTTGAACATGATTGATTTTTTTATATGCCAATGACAGGATGCAGGCAAGAAAATTATTCACGCGCTAAAAGTATAAGAATATATTATGTCATGGATAGGTATTTCGTATTACAGAAGGCGGCAATAATGGAGCAGAGAAAGAATTCCGCGGCGGTGACCGATAATAAAACGCTGGATCGCTTTGATTTGGCGATACTGCGTATTCTGCAGCTTGATGGTTCTGTCTCCAATGTCACGCTGGCGAACAAAATCAATCTCAGTCCACCGGCCTGTTTACGTCGGGTGGAGCGCTTAAAACAGCTGGGCTTTATTAAGAATTATGTCGCTTTACTCAATCCGCAAACGCTGAATGCCGGGCTGGTGGTGATGATCGGGGTAGTATTGGATCGCTCAACACCGGAATCATTTCAGGACTTTGAAGGCGCGGTAAGTAAAATAAGCGGATGTATGGAGTGCCATATGGTGAGCGGTGAATTTGATTATATTATGTTAATTCGTACTGCCGATAACCAAAGCTTTAATAAGTTACATGCCGAGCAGTTGCTTTTCTTACCTGGCGTACGCCAGATCCGTTCTTTTATTGGTCTGCGCGAAGTGTTTTCCACCACGCAAATTCCGTTGTGATCGCGTTGTCCCTCCTGCCGTTACTGCGATAAATGTTTTTTCAGCCCTATTCTGCAACTGTAACACTGCGCTTTTAGCGCCAGTGGCAGAGGGGGGCTTTTATGCCTTTCGTCTAATTTAACGCATTGAATTTAAACATTAATTTTACTTTTTCTGCTGTCTGTAACCGGACGGGTGCTTTGCGTTGATTAATTTTATTTCTCCGGGCGTCATTGTGATGGAATTTTATTAAGATATTTTCCTTTTTATGTTTATTTATTAAATAAAATGGCTGAAAAACGAAATTTACAAAATTTACGCCTCGGGTATTGTTATTGGGTAAACCGCAACCGTTGGCGCCGCAGCAATTAATCGCAAGCGAATCCCTTTTCCCCGGAGATAAATGATGAATCTGGAAAAATTTCCCCGTTACCCTCTCACTTTTGGTCCATCGCCCATTACGCCAATGAAACGCCTGAGCGCTGAATTAGGCGGCAAAGTGGAAATTTATGCTAAACGCGAGGATTGCAATAGCGGCCTGGCCTTTGGCGGTAATAAGACCCGTAAACTGGAGTACCTGATCCCGGAAGCGCTGGCGCAGGGGTGTGACACGCTGGTATCCATTGGCGGTATCCAGTCTAACCAGACCCGTCAGGTGGCAGCGGTTGCGGCGCATCTGGGGATGAAATGCGTACTGGTACAGGAAAACTGGGTGAACTATTCCGATGCGGTGTATGACCGGGTTGGCAACATTGAGCTTTCGCGCATTATGGGCGCCGATGTGCGTCTTGATTCTGCCGGTTTTGATATCGGTATCCGTGAAAGCTGGAAGCAGGCGATGGATGAAGCCGCGCAGGATGGCGGCAAACCCTTCCCGATCCCGGCAGGCTGTTCTGAGCATCCCTACGGCGGTCTCGGCTTTGTCGGCTTTGCCGAAGAGGTGCGTCAGCAGGAGAAAGAGCTGGGCTTTAAATTTGATTATATTGTGGTGTGTTCCGTCACCGGCAGTACTCAGGCGGGCATGGTGGTGGGATTTGCCGCTGATGGCCGTTCCCGCAACGTGATTGGTATCGATGCCTCGGCGAAGCCGCAGCAAACTAAAGCGCAGATCCTGCGTATCGCGCAGAACACCGCCAGTCTGGTGGAACTGGGCCGCGAAATTACCGAAGAAGATGTGGTACTGGATACCCGCTATGGCGGCCCGGAATATGGCTTGCCGAGCGAAGGCACCCTGGAAGCCATTCGCCTGTGCGCCCGTACCGAAGGGGTTCTCACCGACCCGGTATACGAAGGTAAATCGATGCAGGGCATGATTGATATGGTGCGCAACGGCGAGTTCCCTGACGGCTCTAAAGTGTTGTATGCCCATCTTGGCGGTGCGCCAGCGTTAAGCGCCTATAGCTATATTTTCCGTAACGGCTAATCAGTGCCTGAACCTTACTGATAACAGTGCCTGGCAAAGGATGCCCGGCACTGTTTTTTTTTGCTTAACGGAATTGCAGCGCGAAATCCTGGCGACACTGCTGATCGAGACTGTGCAACTCCTGCTTCAGGAAGCTAAAAAAGGCGTTGAGCATCGCGGTGCGCGGTTTGCCCATTTCAGTCTGCAGTTGTAGGGTACGCTGGCTGAGCTGGTCGCGATTGACGGTCTTTATTTTCAGACCATCCTGCTGCGCGCTGTAGAGAATGGAGAAATGGCTGCTGACGCTAATGGCATTCGGTGTTTTGCGCACAAATTCATACAGCGTGGAAAAATGGTTGCTGGTGAATATCGGGTCAATAAACACGTTGTTCATCCGGCAGGAAAGATCAAATAACTGGCGGATGGTGGCTGACTGATCCGGCAGTACCACCGGCCAGGCATTCAGATCGGCCAGCTGGATATCGCGTGCTGCCAGCGGGTGATCGGCTTTCATAAATACCAGTACCGGGGAAGGGAAGGAGGCCAGCACTTCCACACCACTCTCCGGCGCCAGACAGAATTTAATCGCCAGATCGCATTCGCCATTACGCACCAGTTCCGGCACCTGTCTGGCGGTGCCGACGGTCAGAAAGAAGCTGACGCGAGGATGCAACTGGCGAAAGCGCGCCATCAGATTCGGCAGCAGGTTGAAAGCCAGACCGTCAGTACAAACCACCCGAATGGTGGTTTGATCCGCCGCTTTCATCCCCTTCAGTTCGGCCATTGCCAGCTCCATATCGGCCATACTGCGCCGTACATGGTTCGCCAGAATATGTCCGGCATCGTTTAACTGCATACCGCGCGGACTGCGTTCGAACAGCGTGACGCCGAGCCGGGTTTCCAGTCGCTGGATCTGCCGGCTGATGGCGGAGATGGCAACAAACAGCTGCTGACTGGCCGCGCTGATAGATCCGGTGCTGACTACCGCCATAAAATAGCGAATTTCGTTGTTGTGCATAATGACCTCTGTTCTGTCAGCCGCGCCGGGCGAGCAGCACCTCACGACCCTGTTCGGCAAGATCCCAGAACAGGCCGGTCATAATTTGCAGTGCTTCGCATGCCACATCGGCTAACAGATGTTCATTAGGCGCATGCTGCGAGCAGGCGGGGTAGGAGTGCGGGATCCACAGCGTCGGTACGCCAAAGGTATCAAGGAAACAGGCGTTAGGTAAGCCGCCGCCGAAATTAGGCAGCACCGCGGCGTTTTTGCCGACCGAACGGCTGATGGAAGCGACGCTCCACCTGACCCACGCATCGTCAGGATCAATGCGCGTGGCTTTAAAACAGTTTACCGGGCCGATAATCGCCACGTCGCTAAAACCACAACGGTCCAGCTGGCGACGGATATGATCGGCGAAATGGTCGACATCACTGCCCGGAACATAACGCATATGGCAATGGGCGATGGCAGACGCGGGGATGGCATGCGCGGGTTTCTCCGGGTTGCCAGTGGTAAACGCCAGCGTTTCCAGGGTATTCCAGCCATACAGCTTCTCGGCGGCGCTTAATCCGGGTTCACCCCACTGCGGCGCGATCTGCGGATCGCCGGGCGCATTCGCCAGCTCCAGATCCGCCAGATGATGACGGATAGTGGCAGACAGCGGCGGCGGCAGCAGTTCCGGCACCTGGATGCGGCCATTGGCATCCACCAGGCAGCCAATGGCATGTGCCAGTCGGATCCCGGGGTTACTTAACAAGCCGCCCCAGTTACCGGAGTGATGCGCGCCGTCACGTGAGATTATCTGCAATGAAAAATTGAACACGCCGCGCGAACCGAGAAATAGCGTTGGCCGCTCAGCCGAGACGCGCGGGCCATCCGAGGCGATAAACAGATCTGCCGCCAGCCAGTCGCGATATTGCTGGCATACCTGCTCCAGCCCCGGGGAACCGACCTCTTCACCCATCTCGAGGATCATTTTGACGTTGTAGCCAAGCCGTCCATCACGCGCCTGCAGGACCATTGCCAGCGCCGCAAGATTAATGCTGTGCTGCCCTTTATTGTCGGCGACGCCGCGACCGTACCAGCGGTTGCCTTCGACGTGCAGTTGCCACGGAGAAAGATCCGGGCGCCAGTTTTCTGCGTCACCGGGCACAACATCACCGTGGCCGTAGGTCAGCAGGGTAAAGTCAGCAGCCGCTTCTATACGCCGGGCCAGCAGAAAAGGGCTTTTCCCGGCTTGTGGATTGGCGACAATCCGGCAGTCAAATCCCAGCGTTTCCAGCCGGGGGATCAGTTCTTCACTCAGATAGGCCAGCAGCACCGGGGCCTGTTGCGGGTTCTGGCTTTCTGTCTGATAAGCTATCCGGCGCGCCAGGGTTGCGCGGAATTCGCCGGAGCGGAAATACTCCAGCGCAGTTTGCAGGGTGGTTTCACGTGTCATAATTTGCTCCTTTCTGTCGTTATCAGACGGTCCCGATCAGCTAATCTCAATTTGCGGAATGCCGAGGCCTGGCTCCGGGGTCAGCACTGATGCCAGCAGCGCCCGGGTGTAAGGGTGTTGCGGCTGACTGAATATCTGCTCCCGCGTGCCCTGCTCGACAATCCTGCCTTTACGCATTACCGCCACATGATCGACAAGATGCTCCACCACCGACAGGTTATGGCTGATAAACAGATAGGTCAGAGAAAACTCCTGCTTCAGCGCCAGCAGCAGATTGAGGATCTGTGCCTGTACCGATACATCCAGTGCCGAGGTCGGTTCATCGCAAATCAGGATTTCCGGCCGCAGGATCAGCGCCCGGGCAATAGCGACGCGCTGGCGCTGGCCGCCGGAGAGCTGGCCCGGATACTGACTGTGGGTACGGGAAGGCATGCCCACCATATCCAGCATGTCACGAACCTGTTTTTTCCGTTCAGCAGGGGTGCCGATGTTATGCAGTCGCAGCGCCACTTCCACCACATCGGCTACCGTGCGGCGCGGATTCAGTGAGGAGTAGGGATCCTGAAAAATAGGCTGAATACGCGCGCTCAGTTTGCGGCGATCCGCCGCGTCGATCTCGCGGCCTTCAATCAGGACATTACCGGCGCTCGGCGCCAGCAGACCCAGCAACATTTTCGCCAGCGTACTTTTGCCGCAGCCTGATTCACCCACCAGACCGAGGGTCTCACCGCGGCGGATCCGTAGCGAAATATTATCCACCGCAAGGATCTCACCGGGTGCTTTAAACAGTCCGCGATTCAGGCGAAAGCTACGGCTCAAAGAGCAGAGCTCAAGAGCAATATCATCATTGCCGGCAATATGCGGCAGCGTGCGGTTATCTTCGGTTATCGCTGTCATAGCCCCTCCCCGATCGGCAATGGCCTTACACAGCGCACCTGGTGGCGCGCGCTCACCGGCAGATAAGGCGGATTCTGGTTACAGTCATCCTGACACTGATTGCAGCGGTTACGGAATGCGCAGCCCTGCTGCGGGCCGGTAAGATTGGGCACCACACCGGGGATGGTTTGCAGCGGCTGGCCGGGCAGGGTGCGGCCGGATACCGGGATGCACCCGAGTAAGCCACGGGTGTAGGGATGTTGTGGCTGATGGAATAGCTCCATCACCGGGGCGTTTTCCACCACCTGTCCGGCATACATTACCGCGACCCGATCGGCGATTCGCGCCACTACCCCTAAGTCATGGGTAATAAAGATCACCGCCATCCCCAACTCCTGCTGAAGTTCGCGCAGCATCCGCAGAATTTGCGCCTGAATGGTGACATCCAGCGCGGTGGTCGGCTCATCGGCAATAATCAGATCCGGCCCGCACATCAGCGACATGGCGATCATAATGCGCTGACGCAGGCCGCCGGACAGCTGGTGCGGGTACTGCCGCAACCGGTCCGCTGCCTGCGGGATGCCGACGCGCTCCATCAGATAGACTGCGCGATCGCGTGCTGCAGAACGGGAGACTTTACGGTGCGCCAGCAGGGTTTCCGTTAACTGTTCGCCGAGGGTATATGACGGATTAAGGGAGGTCATCGGCTCCTGAAAAATCATCGACATTTCATTGCCGCGTATTGACGCCCGCTGACGTCGCCCGAGAGAGAGCAGATCCACGCCTTTAAAGCGCAGGCTGTCGGCCTGGCGTTGCGCATTGCGCGGCAGCAGATCCATTAGCGCCAGCGAGGTCATCGACTTGCCGCAGCCGGATTCGCCCACCAGACAGAGCATTTCGCCGCGCTGCACGCTGAAATCAATGCCGCGTACCGCGTGCAGGGTGCCGCGTGGCGTCTGCAAATCCACTTGCAGATTTCTCACTTCCAGCAGTGGCGCCTGCGTGCTGTTTTCAAACTGACTCATGGCGTTCCCCTTAATTACGTCCGTCCAGCGCCGTGACATCGCGCAGACCGTCACCCACCAGATTGATACTCAGTACCAGCAGCGCCAGCACCACGCCCGGGATCAGAATCACCCAGGGCTGAAAGAACATATACGCTTTACCTTCTGCCACCATCAGCCCCCAGGACGGCATTGGCGGCTGGACCCCGAGGCCAAGGAACGAGAGGGTGGCTTCCAGCAGGATGGCGTGCGCAATCTCCAGCGTAGCCACCACGGTCAGTGGCCCCAGCAGATTGGGCAGAATTTCCCGCAGCATAATAAACAGCGAAGACGCCCCCAGCGTTTTGGCGGCGGCGATAAACTCCGCCTCGCGCAGCTGACGCGTGACCGAACGTGAAACAATCAGAAAACGATCCCAGAGCAGCAGGCCCAGCAGGACAATTACCACCTTAACGGAACCGCCAACCAGCGAGGCCAGCGCCAGCGCCACCAGGATCACCGGCATTGCCAGGCGCACGGTGAGGATGTAGCTGACCAGCGCATCGACCCGGCCGCCAAAATAGCCCGCCAGCACCCCGAGAGTGATGCCGATAAACCCGGACAGCATCACTGAGAGCAGGCCGATAAGCAGCGACACCCGGGCGCCGTACAGCAGGCGGCTGAGGTAGTCGCGCCCCAGTTTGTCGGTCCCTAACAGATGTTCCCAGCCACCTTTCGCATGCCAGAACGGCGGCACCAGGCGGCTGCTCACATCCTGAGCATAGGGATCGTGTGGACTGATCAGCGGGGCGAGAATCGCCAGCAGCATAATGGCGCCGAGTATCACGATTCCCAGCGTCATACTGTGGTGGCCGAGGATCTTGCGACACCAGCGCTGCCATGGCGCAGGCTCCGGCAGCAGCTCTGCTGACGCGGCGACGCTGTTTTTTATCATTCCTGCCATTGAGCTTTTCATCGTGGCTCCTTATTTGCTGCGCAACCGGGGATCCAGCACCGCATTCAGCACATCGGCCAGAAAAGTCAGCCCGATGTAAAATACGGCAATAATCAGGACGATGGCCTGCACCACCGGGAAGTCATTACGGGAGATCGAGTCCCAGGCGAGTTGCCCCAGACCCTGCAAAGAGAACACCGATTCAATCACCACCGATCCGCCGAGCATAAACCCCAGTTCGACGGTGGCCAGCGCCACCACCGGAATAATCGCGTTGCGCAGGCCGTGTTTGACCACCACCTTAAAGGCGCTTAACCCCTTGGCATGGGCGGTGCGAATATAGTCGGCGCCGAGCACGTCCAGCATGCCGGAGCGGGTCAGACGCATCAGCGATGGCATGGCGTAGTAACCCAGCGCCACCGCTGGCAACACAAAATGTTGCCAGCTGCTGTTGCCTGCTACCGGTAGCCACTTCAGGCCAACGGCGAAGATCAAAATCAATACCAGAGCAAACCAGAAGTTGGGTATCGCCTGGCCCAGTACCGAGATAAACATCGCGCAGCGGTCGATCCAGCTGTCACGAAATACCGCTGCCATCACCCCGAGCGGGATGGCCACCACCAGCGCCAGCAACAGCGCCACACCACCCAGCTGCAGGGTGATCGGCATACGCTGCCCGACCAGTTCCATGACGGTATTCTCAAAGTAGAACGAGCGGCCAAAATCCAGATGCAGCGCTGACCAGAACCAGTGAGAGAACTGCGTCAGTAGCGGCTGGTCCAGCCCGTTCTGCACGCGGATCTGCTCGACGGTTTCGGCACTGGCATCCGGCCCGGCAATAGCGATCGCCAGGTCACCGGAGAGATGCAGCAGGGAGAAGCTGACCACCGCCACGGTAAACAGCACCGCCAGAGCCACCAGTAACCGATGAAAGATAAAGCGAACCATTAGCTAGCTCCTTATGGGGTATGACGTGACGGGACAGGCGGCCGCCTTTCCCGTCAGCGAATTACTTCCAGCTGGACTGCGCAAAGCGCGGCAGTTCATCCGGCCAGTCCTGGAAGTTCAGCTCAGAGTTAAATGCGTAATGGGTGGAGTAGGAGAACATCGGCGCCATATAGGCCTGAGAAGAGATGCGGCCCAGCGCCTGCGCATACTGCTCGCTGCGTTGCTGTGTATCGACAGTCGCATCGGCGGCTTTCAGCATCGCGGTCAGTTCGCTGTCCTTCCAGATATCGCTGCCCTTGCCGCCAAAGTAGGGGGTAGTGAAGGCAGAGACATCATTAATCGAGAAGGATCCCCAGGTGTTAAAGGCGATTGGCGCTTCACCGGAGCTGAGGGCGGTAGCCATTACCGGATACTGCACAAAATGCAGACGGGCGCGAATCCCGACCTTACGCAGATCGCCAATAATGGCTTCGGCATAGTCGCGTTCGCGATAAGCCCACAGATCGGTATCAAAACCGTTGGCATAGCCCGCCTCCGCCAGCAGTTGTCTGGCTTTTTCCGGATCGTAGCTATAACGAGTCACCTTGCTGTCATCACAGGCAACCTGAGTACGGAAACAGGCGGTAAATACCGGCTTACTGCCGCCGCGCACCAGGTTGTCGACAATCCCCTGGCGGTTAATGGCGTAGTTGATCGCCTGACGCACCCGCAGATCTTTCAGCGGTACGCCGGTTGGGCCGTTGGCATTAGTATTCAGGGCGAGGAAGCCGACGCGCATGGTTTCACCGCTTTTCACCGCGATATTGGGCATTGCCGACAGCGGTTCAACCTGATCTGCCGCCACGCGCCAGATCCAGTCCACCTGGCCGGTCATCAGCTGGGCGACACGGGCCTCCGGATCGCGGATCACGACAAATTTCACTTTACCAATCTGCGGTTGTCCCACCGGACTCTGTTTGAAATAGTCCGGGTTCTTCACCATATCGACCCCCTGCCCGGGGATCACTTTCACAATCTTATAAGGTCCGGTGCCGACTGGCGCTTTGCTGAATCCTTCCAGTTTCACCTGTTGAAAATATTTCGCCGGATAGATTGGCGTCGGGCCGGAGAGATATTCCAGCGCGGCCGGGAAAGGCTGTTTCAGATGCAGACGCACGGTGTAGTCATCGACTTTTTCGACGTGATCGATCCAGTCGACACTCTGTGGGATCACCGAGGCGCTATTCGGGCCAGCGATATTCTGGAAGGTATATACCACATCGTCAGCGCTAAAGGCGTCGCCGTTATGGAAAGTGATGCCTTTACGCAGATGGAGCAGCAGGGCGGTCGGCGATTCCCACTTCCAGTCCGACGCCAGTTCCGGCTGATATTCACCACTTTTCGCATCGCGGTAAATTAGGGTGTCCCACACCATATGCGCGAGGATCACCCCTTCGCGCAGGTTATTATGGTAAGGGCTGATATTTTCCACCTCATTATCCGAGGCATAAACCAGAGTATCGTTCTGTTTGCCGGCATAGCTATAAGCTGCGCAGCCTAACAGTAATGCGGTTAATGCATACTTGTGAATCTGTGTTGCCAGGTAACGAGTCATGCCATTCTCCACCGATAAATGAAAAGGTAATCAACGAAAGCAGATGGCATTGACGAAGCAAGAGCAGAGCCAAAGCGCGGAAAGGATCGTTACTGATTTTCGGCACCAGGTTTCTCAAAATAAGAAAGGTAGTGTCCGGCCTGCGCTTGCGGACAGCAGTGCAAGTCGCAGCGCGCCGGATTCATGGCTGCAGGTATGACCTCAGTAATCCCCGCCTGACAAGGTCAGCACCGCCAGAGTGCAAAAAAACACCATCCTGCACTCTTTGTGTGAGTCTCCGGTGGCGATAAGCGATTTCTTATTTTGGGAAAGCATGCTGACGGGGAGTGAAAGGGGAAAAGCAGCGATAAATTCATCTGCTTTTTGAATAGATATTATCCATTAATTCGAATTTTTTCGGGAAATATCCGTGATATATTGATTTTTAATAAAATTATTTCGATTCCCATTCTTCAGTTAAGGCAAATCCGTGAAATTAAAATATCTGGTTTTTACCGGAGGGGTATTTATGAGCGCAATTCCGATTTCGTTCAGCAGCCAGGCTGCCAGCGGAGATTTACCTGCTACGTCTGTGGGGGCGACAATTCTGCAGGTGACCAACAGTCGCGGGCAGATCGACGCCATTAATGATGTTGTCTATGAACAAATTATCTCCACGCGTGCGGTGCGCGCTATGCATATGTCATTACTGGTTCCGCGCAATAATCTGCAGAAGCCGGCGATCGTTTATTTTCCGGGGGGCGGTTTTACTTCTGCCGATTATGGCAAGTTTATTGAGATGCGCATGGCCCTGGCGCAGGCCGGATTTGTTGTCGCTGCGGCCGAATATCGCGTCGTCCCGGAGATCTTTCCGGCGCCGGTCGTCGATGGCAAAGCGGCGGTGCGTTATCTGCGCGAGCACGCAGCCAGCTATGGCATTGATCCGCAGCGCATCGGGGTTCTGGGGGATTCTGCAGGGGGCTGGATGGCGCAAATGCTGGGAACCACTAACGGAGATAAAACTTTCGATAAAGGTGATTTCCTTAATCAGTCTTCTGATGTGCAGGCGGTGGCTACCCTGTATGGCATCTCAAACTTGCTCAATATTGGCGAAGGCTTCCCTGCTGATGTGCAGAAAGTCCACCAGTCACCGGCAGTCACCGAAGCTTTACTGGTCAATGGCAGTGCTTTCCGCCACTTCCCTGGCGCGTCAATCGGCGATGATAAACAGAAAGCGTTAGCTGCCAGCCCGATGGGACATATTAAAGGCAGTAAGCCGCCGTTCCTGATTATGCATGGCAGCGCGGATAGTCTGGTTTCACCGTTGCAGAGCGCGCAGCTGTATCGGGCGTTAAAAAGCGCCGGCAATAAAGCGGATTATGTGGTGGTTGATGGCGCGGAGCATGGCGATCTCCACTGGTATCAGCCAGCGGTTATCGAGCGGGTGGTGAACTGGTTTAAACAGAGTCTTGGCGCACCGCGGGACAGTAACGGCAAGCCAGCGAGTAATAGCAATACCAACTTATAGCGGCCAGCTAACCAGCAAAGCTGAATCGATTTAATTGATTTCAGCTTTGTCCGGGTATATCGCGCATATTTTTTTGAAAACGTCACGTTTCGTGCAATATTCTGTGATAAGCAACACGATTAATTGAATAAAAAAGCTAAAAAAAATGGGCAGTGATGGTAATCACGTTTTTCTCTGTCGCCTGTTTGTAGTCTGTATCCCATCGAAGCTAAATCAATTCAGCAACGGAAGGGAAAAGATGAAAAAGAAATTTCTGGCAACGGTAGTTCTGGCGATGATCAGTGGACAGGCTGCAGCGCAAAGTTGGGTGCTGACGGATGCTGAAAGCGGGACTGACAAGGGAAACTGGCAGGTGACCAGTCAGCAGCTGAAACTTAGCGGTGAAAGCTTCAGCTTACAGCAGCAAGTGTTACATGGCGGCAAACAGGAAGGTTCCAAAGTACTGACGCTGACCAGCCAGAATGGCCTGACCATCGCTCTTAGCCCGACGCGTGGTATGGATTTGCTGCATGTCAGCGGCCATGGCGTACGTCTGGGCTGGGACTCCCCGGTGGATGAGGTGGTCAACCCGGCATATATTAATCTTGAGAGCCGCAACGGTCTGGGCTGGCTGGACGGTTTCAACGAAATGATGGTGCGCTGTGGCTATGAATGGACGGGCCATCCGGTCACCAAAGACGGCGTGATTTATACGCTACACGGCAAAGCAGGAAACACTCCGGCATCGAAAGTGGAAGTGACTGTTGATGACAAAGCCCCGCATGAAATCCGCATTCGTGGCCTGCTGAAAGAGCACACCTTTAAAAAGGCAAAACTGGAAACCTGGACCGAACTCCGCTATGTGCCGGGTTCTGACTCGTTTACCGTGCATGATGTGCTGACCAACCAGGCGGATTATCCGCACGATTACCAGATTATTTACCACAGTAACTTTGGTGCGCCAATCCTTGAAAAGGATGCCCGCTTTATTGCCCCGTTAAAATCAGTTTCGCCATTTAATGACTATGCCAAACAAGGGCTGGATAACTGGAATGTTTACGGCGCGCCAACCAAAGACTTTGATGAAATGGTGTTTAACCTGGTCCCTAAAGCGGACAGCAATGGCAAAACCGTAGCGGCGCTGCTCGGTAGCAAGGGCGACAAAGGGGTTTCAATTGAGTTTGATACCCGCCAGTTACCGTTGCTGACTATGTGGAAAAACACCGATACCCTGAAGCAGGGTTATGTTACCGGGATTGAACCGGGGACCAACTATGCCTACCCGGTGACTATCGAAAAACAGCAGGGTAGGGTGAAACAGCTGCAACCGGGGCAAAGCACCGAGTTTGTTCTGACCTATTCGTTACTGAAAGATGCCCATGCGGTACAGAAGGTTGAGCAGCGCGTGAAGCAGATTCAGGGAGATGAGAAGACCACGATTGAGCAGACACCGTTAGCGAAAGAGTAACCGGATTCCCTGAGCGCCAGGATGATTGCGGGCATCTGACACCACCATGCACAGGAGTCATTAATGGCTCCCGTGTTGCGTGATACCCCGGGCGGAATAAATCCCGCCCCTACGGTTCGGGGGTTATCTGAAACCCTGTAGGGGAGCCATTAATGGCTCCCGTGTTGCGTGATATCCCGGGCGGAATAAATCCCGCCCCTACGGTTCGGGGGTTATCTGAAACCCTGTAGGGGAGCCATTTATGGCTCCCGTGCTGCGTGATACCCCGGGCGGAATAA
>NZ_JAHXPU010000020.1:0-155533 GCF_047308185.1 Pantoea sp. B65 | reverse complement strand
AGTATCAGGCCGCCACCCTGCCCGGCCGTCTGCTCAGCATTACCGAAAACGGCCGTATCACTGAACGTTTTATCTGGGCTGGCAATACTCCGGCAGAGAAACAGCTTAATCTGGCAGGGCAGAATATCCGTCACTACGACTGCGCCGGACTGGAGCAAATCAACAGTATTGCCCTCAGCGGCTCACCACTCTCTGTTACCCGCCAGTTACTGCCGGATAATAACCAGGCCGACTGGCAGGGCAACGATGAATCCGCATGGAAAGACTTATTAGCGGCAGAAACCTTTACCAGCCTGAGCGGCAGCGATGCCAGCGGCGCCACCCTCACCCGCACCGATGCCCGGGGCAATACCCAGCGGCTGGCGTATGATATGGCCGGACAGTTAACCGCCAGCTGGCTGACGCTGAAAGGCGCCGCCGAACAGCTAATCGTTAAATCCATCCGCTACTCCGCCGCCGGACAGAAGCTGCGCGAAGAGCATGGCAATGGCGTGGTGACCACTTACCATTATGAAGCGCAAACCCGGCGCCTGACCGGGATCACCACGCAGCGCCCTGCCGGCCATCCCGCCGGCGCGAAGATATTGCAGGATCTGCGCTATCAGTATGATCCGGTGGGCAATGTGCTGCATATCACTAACGATGCCGAGACCACACAGTTCTGGCGGAATCAGAAAGTGGTGCCGGAAAACACTTACACCTATGACACGCTGTATCAGCTGGTGTCCGCCACCGGCCGCGAACTGGCGGCGACAGCACAACAGCGGATCACCCTGCCTTCGCCGGTGGTTCCCCTGGCCGCCGACGATAAAAGTTTTACCGTCTGGACCCGCAGCTACCGCTATGACCGCGGCGGCAATCTGACGCAGATACGCCACGCCGCCAGCGGCAATAACCATACCACCAATATCACCGTATCAGACCGCAGCAACCGCGCAGTACTCAGCAGCCTGACGGAAGACCCGCAGCAAGTGGATGCGCTGTTTAACCCCGGCGGACAGCAGCTGCAGCTGCAACCGGGGCAGAACCTGAGCTGGACCGCACGGGGGGAGCTGCTGAAGGTTACCCCGGTCACCCGGGAAGGTCAGGCCTCCGACGCTGAAAGCTACCGTTACGCTGCCGACAGCCAGCGCCTGCTAAAAATCAGCGTGCAGAAAACCGGCAACAGCACACAGACGCAGCGGGTGCTCTATCTGCCGGGGCTGGAGCTGCGCAGCAGCGGCCAGGAGAGCCTGCAGGCGATCGCCATCGGCGCAGCCGGTCGTGCCATGGTGCGGGTATTGCACTGGGAAAGCGGTAAACCGGCGGATATCAGCAATAACCCGCTGCGCTACAGCTACGATAACCTGCCGGGCAGCAGCGAACTGGAGCTGGATGGCGACGGTAAGCTGATCAGTCAGGAGGAGTACTACCCCTATGGCGGCACCGCGGTATGGACGGCGCGCAGCCAGACGGAGGCGAACTACAAAACCATCAGATACTCCGGCAAGGAACGCGACGCAACGGGACTGTATTATTACGGTTATCGCTATTATCAGCCATGGCTGGGGCGCTGGCTAAGCGCTGACCCGGCGGGAACGGTGGACGGGCTGAATCTGTATGATATGGTGCTTAATAACCCGATGACATTATCGGACAGTCAGGGTATGGCGGGCAGGATGGGGTATTTTTATCTTCCATTTTCCACACCAGATATGGATTTACTGGACTTCAGCTTCTGGGCGAACCTTTTCCGATACAAGAAAGGAAAAACATTATATCCGGTCATCGTTCCTGATGAAAATGCAGTAAAAAAATATAAAAAAACAATTACGGAAAATATAAACTCTCTGACTGTAAGAATTAATGAGCTTGAAGATAACTTCCGTAATATTGACGTACGCCTCAGGCAAAATAATAGCTTTACTGCAGAGCGAATAAAGGAGTTGGTAACACCAGATGCGTATGGAACAGTTATGCGGGAACAAGCGGCATTCGCCCGGAAGCGCGCAGCATTACAGGCAATTCGTGTCATACCTAATGCTGAAGGGCAAGCGTTAAAACAGCTTTCTGCAGAAAGAGATAAGTTATATATCCTCGGACATGGTGGAAGTGGCAGGGATATAATTTCCGCGAACCTCAACTTAGAAGGGGAACAACTAACATCAGAGTCGCTCGCCAGGCAGTTAGCAGCGAGCCAGTTACCCACTAATTTTACAGATATACGCGTATTAGCTTGTTACAGCGCGAACTCATTGAAACCAACCTCCTTTTCCGAACAAGAGCTTATCAGAACAACCGGGGTTGCTCGCCAGGAAATTGCCGGGCCGAGTCGTCAGAATCAAGTACAGATCATCAGAGTGATACGCCCGTTTGCAATGTTATTAAGTCAGGAGCTTAAAGATCTTGGTTATTCACAATTAACTGTTTCTGGTTATTCTGGAGGTGGCGTTTCATTTGCTCTTCAGATACATAATACGCAGAGAATTGAAGGTGTTCCTGATGTTCGCAGGTCAACGGTCCGGAAGGCATTTTAAATAATATTGTTAAAAATAAATATAATTTTATAAAGCTTTAACAAAGTAAATTCCATGTTCTGAATATGGTATAGAGGCACACCATGCTTAACAAAGAGATGACCTTATATCACTACACGCCGAAGGGTCCGCAAGCGGTTTTTTTACCTCTCTCGGTGACGTCATCAAATCCCCCGGAGTTCATTAGCTGTATAGTCGAATACATCCATCACCTGTCCTGGCGCTAGCGATGGTAAAGCGGCTCCTGGCTTATCCTTATTAGTCCGTATCCTCCCCCATCCCCTGCTGCCACTGCGCCAGCTGTTTCTGATACAGGGCAAAAGTCTGCTCATCAAAGCAGACAAAATAGACCTGCTGCGGCTGTTGATGCTGACTAAGAAACTCGCTGACGGTGGCAAAAGCGACCTGCGCCGCCAGCTGTTTGGGATAGCCATAGACGCCGGTACTGATGGAGGGAAAGGCAATGGTGCTCAGAAGGTGCTCTTCCGCCAGCAGCAGACTATGGCGATAAGCACTGGCCAGCAACGCGGCCTCACCCTGCCCGCCGCCGTGCCAGACGGGTCCGACAGTATGGATCACCGCCTGCGCCGACAGTTTGCCCGCCGCGGTGATCACCGCCTGGCCCGTCTGGCACTCCCCCTGGCGCGCCACAACTTCACGGCAGGCCGCCAGCAACTGCGGCCCGGCAGCACGGTGAATAGCGCCGTCCACCCCGCCACCGCCCAGCAGAGCGTTATTGGCGGCATTGACGATCGCCCCGACCTGCAGGCGGGTAATATCACCATGGATCACCCGGATACGATGTTTCATGCTGTTTTCCTTCTGGCGGTTAAGTAACAGGGCAAACAGGGTCGGCTGCTGCATTTAGTCTAGACTTAGCGAAACATCCCGCGCAGGTAATTGCAATGGAGGAGCGTAATATGGCCGAACAACCGCGAGATCCCGGGCTGCAACGGCATCAGCCGCAGCTATTCAGCAGCTTTTTTCAGGGCAGTTTTGCCTGTTCCACCGCCTGCCGCAGTGAAGGTAAGCGGGTCGACCTGGTGACTAACAGCGGTCACGATATGCTACTGGATAAAGATTATGCAGCGCTGGTCGAGCATCATCTGCTTACTGCCCGTGACGGCGCCCGCTGGTATCTGATTGAACAGCAACCCGGTATCTATGACTGGTCATCGTTTACCCCGATGCTTCATGCTGCCGAACAGCACGGTATTGAGATGATCTGGGAACTGGCGCATTTTGGCTATCCGACGCATGTTGATATCTGGCAGCCCTCCTTTATTGACAGCTTTGCCCGCTTCGCGCGCGCCATGGCCGAGGTGATGCGTGATGAGGGTTACAGCCAGCCGTTCTTCACCCCAATCAACCAAATCTCCTTCTGGTCCTGGGCCGGCGCCGAGGTTGCCTGGCTCAATCCTAATGCCAGTGGCCGTGGCAAGGATCTGAAACTGCAGCTGGTGCGTGCCAGCATTGCGGCAATAGATGCTATTCGCGATGTACTGCCGCAGGCGCGTTTTGTGCTGACCGATCCGCTGGTGCATGTTGCCGCCGCCGATAACTCTGCCGTAGCGCAACAGGAAGCCGGACATCAGCATCTGGCGCAATTCGAAGCCTGGGATATGCTGAGCGGTCGGCTGCATCCCGAACTGGGGGGCGACATGCGTTATCTGGATATTATCGGCGTCAATTACTATCCGGATAACCAATGGTTTATCAATGGCGATCCGCTGCCGCCGCAGCACCAGGCTTATCGTCCGCTAAATCTGCTGCTGGCGGAAGTATGGCATCGTTATCAGCGCCCGCTGCTGCTGGCGGAAACCGGCGCCGAAGGCGAAGCGCGCAGCCCATGGCTGCGTAGCATTATGGAACAGGTCAATATTGCGCTGGATAACGGCATCGGGCTGGAGGGGGTTTCAATCTATCCGGTGGTGGAGTACCCGGCATGGGCTGACGATCGCCGTTCGCCAGGCGCATTGCTGGGGCTGCCCGATCCCAATGGCAACCGCACGGTATATGAGCCGCTGGCTCTGGAGTTGCGTAGTCAGCAGATCAAAATGAACAATGTCACTCAGGAGCGCACGGTTTGATCGGGTTTTGCATAGCAGGATTGCGTATCAACAGCGTGTTCCGGCGGGCGGCGTACATCGGAGAGCCAGGTCATGGCGAATAAAAAGATCACACTAATCAGACAGGCAGAGAGTAAACCAATCAGGGCAATTAGCTTGTCATCTCTGTTTTCCGTCATTTTGTCTCTCCTTTCATGACTGTCATTACGCTGCTGACAGGTTTATGTCATCCACAGCGTAATCATCAGAACGAAGATTATAAGTGTAAACGAAGTCACTGCAAGTACCACGATCGCGAACTGCGCATCATCAAGGGGTACCTGTGGCTCTTTTTCTGGCTCAGGGGGTATAATATTTTTCATTTTTTCGTAACAAGTAACAGGCACACAGTACGTTTTAATAACGACTTTAGCAGCGCTAAACTTAAAGTCGGGTACATCACTGATGCGAAGAATCCGGTCTGAAACTGCATCTTATTACGCAGCCAAAAATAAGAACCACTAATATATTTTTTATCATTTCCGCCCTATACTACCAGACAGATACGCGAAAACATCACGCAAAATTTACCACTGACTTTATCATAAAGTCACCGTAAAATAACCTGTAAATTTGATTTTACCCGGTGAGTCACGCGCCACAGTGATTGCCCCCGTGCAGCGAGCGCAGGCGCAGCTGGCGTGCTGCGCCTGTTGGTGTATCAATCGGGCTTAACTATCACGGCATGCAGCGATTTTATTCGCCATTCGGCTATTCTGGCTAAAAATCATGCGCTGAAGTCGGCAACCTCAGGGACAAAATAGTGTATTTAGTTATTTGTGGACTAAGTCATGCTGTTGTCAGATGCGTGCATGGACTCAGTCAGAAAAAACACTGATACTAACGCGAAAAAAACACAGGGTGTTTTCTTTCAGTCTTCCCCCCGGTAACCATGGTTTAACATGCATCGATACCGTATTTCCGAAGATAGTTTACTTATTTTTGAACATATTATTGCACATAGCACTAATGCTATTTTCCTTGTTGACGTCCATCGTCACCTCTTGTTTGCCAATCATTCCGGTGAAATCCTGTTTGATCGCCTGATCGCCAGCCAGCAACTGGCAGACGCGCTAAGCGGCAACGTCCCGGTGCTGGACATTAATGACGGTAAAACGCCGCGCTATATTCGCCCCCATAGTGTGATCAGCCCCGGACCAGGCAAACAGCCCGGTCATTTGTTTATTGGTACCGATATTAGCGCCGAATTGATTGCGCAGCGGGAAGAGTTCCATCTGCGGCGGCGCCTGGAACAGACGCTGGAAATCACCGATGAAGGCTTCTGGCTGTGGAATATCGCCAATGGCGAAGTGTCGCATAACCACTGTTTTAGCCGCATATTTGGCTTTCAGGATGGGGTATTAAAACACCATGAACGCGACATATTCGGCCAGATTCACCCGGACGATATCCGGCAGTTTGAGCACGCCCTGCAGCAACATCTGCGCGGCGACGAGCCGGTGTTTAGCTGTGAATACCGTCTGATCACCAGCCAGCAGAAGTCGGTGTGGATACAGAATCACGGTAAAGTGGTGCGCCACGGCGACGACGGCCAGCCGGTTGAGATGCTTGGCAAAATTAAAGAAATCACCGAAAAGAAGCGCTACGAGCAGGAGATGCATAAGCTAGCCTGGCAGGATCCGCTGACTCAACTTGATAACCGCCCGCGTTTTTATGACAAAGTCGAACTGGCGCGTCAGCAAAATCCCGGCAGCGGTGAATATCTTGCGCTGCTGTATCTCGATCTCAACCGGTTTAAAGAAGTGAATGACGAGCTTGGTCACAGCGCAGGGGATGCCCTGCTGAAAGAAGTTGCGCTACGGTTGCGTAATACCATCCGTGGCCATGATGCCCTTGCCCGCCTCGGCGGCGACGAATTTGCGTTGCTGATTAGTCATCTCGGCAACAATCTGCAGACGGCAAAAAACCGGGTGGCGGTGCTGGCCGGCCGACTACTGGATAATATCGGCCGCGATATGCCGCTGGATAACACTATCGTCAATGTAACCAGCAGCGTCGGCATCTACCTGTTTAATAACGATCCGGCACCGGTCCCCGAGCTGCTGCATAAAGCCGATATGGCGCAGTACTACTCCAAGCGCAACCACTGTAGATGGATGATCTGGTCACCGCGCCTGCATGAAGAGCAGAGTCAGCGCGACACCATTGAGATCGGGTTGCGGCGTGCACTGGATAATAACGAGTTTTACCTTGAATACCAGCCTCAGTACTCGCGGGGTGGTGAAGCCACCAGCCTGGAAGCCTTGCTGCGCTGGCGTGACCCGAACGGCAGACTTATTTCGCCCTCCACCTTTATTCCGGTAGCAGAAAACTCCGGGCTGATCCTTAACATCAGCGAATGGGTATTACAGCAAGCCTGCGCGCAACTACGAAACTGGCATAATCAGCCGCAGTTCGACAAACTACGGGTCTCAGTCAATATCAGCCCGCGCCAGCTGAAACGCGCCGATTTTCTGAAAACCGTTGAGCGGATTGTGCTGCAAAGCGGTATCGATACGCAGCAGCTCAGCTTTGAGCTGTCCGAAAACGCGCTGACCGAAAATTTGCCTGATACCCAGCGCAAACTGCACGCGCTGCGCGAAATGAAGATTAATATCGCAGTGGATAATTTTGGCACCGGCATGGCCTCACTGACCGGACTGCGTAAACTGGCGATCGGTGAGGTGAAAATAGACCGTTCGTTCGTGTTGCAGATGGCGCAGAACAGTGATTTTTTGCTCACCATTCGCGGTATTGTGGCGATGTGTCAGGCATTAAATATCAATATTGTGGCGGAAGGGGTGGAAAACTCGCAGCAGTTCAGCACCCTTTCGGAGATGGGCTGCCATGGTTTTCAGGGCTGGTTGTTTTCGCGCTCGCTGGCGCCGGAACTGCTGCAAGGGGTATTGCAACAGCCGCCGCGCTAAATATCATGGATACGGGCGGCATCAATGCCGCCCGTACAATTATATTTAGAAATCGTACGACATGGATAATTTCAACGTACGTGGCTCACCCTGGAAAATATAAGTGCCGCTGTTATCAACACTTGCCCAGTAAGCTTCGTTAGTGACGTTATCCACGCCGAGACGCCATACCATATCGTTCTCTTTCAGCTTCATGCTGTAACGCATCCCCAGATCCAGCGTGGTATAGCTATCAAGTTTCTTGCTATTGGCAGCATTGGCATACTGGGAACCAGAATGGTTGATCAACGCCGTCGCGGTCAGACCTTCAACCGGCTTAATATCGTATTCCGCGCCCAGCACCATATTGTAGCCCGGCACCCCCACCGCGGTGTTGCCATCATTCGCACCGTTCGCGGTCTTTGTCAGCTCGGCATCAATCCAGGTAGCGCTGCCGTTCAGACGCAGGCCCAGCACCGGTTCGCCAAATACATTCAGCTCAATACCCCGGTTACGCTGCTCGCCATCCAGCACGTATTCATTGCTGGCATTGGTGACGGCGGAAGGCAGTTTAATTTCAAACAGCGCCAGTGAACCGCCAACACGCTGATAATCGACCTTCACGCCCACTTCATTCTGTTTAGAATGAATCACACCGACGCTGCTGCCGTAGTTAGCGGTTCCCTGTGGCGCCTGTGATCCCGGTTGCAGTGACTCAATATGGTTGGCATACAGGGCAATATGTTCCCATGGCTTAACCATCAGGCCGACAGCTGGCGTCCAGCGGCTCTGTTCGAAACGCGAATCGGTATTTTCCGCGGCGGTACCATAGGCATATTCGCGGGTGACCACTTTCTGATGGCGGGTACCCAGCGTTAACTCAAGCTTATCATCCAGCATGCCGAGGGTATCTGTCAGCAGAATGCCCTGGCTACGGGTACGGCTGCGCAGACCAGGCTCATCCAGATCGCCGCCCGCGTAGTTAAGTGTTGGCGAGGTCACCGCTGACGTATCATAAATATTGGTGCTCACGCCGGTGAGCGCCATATCATAAGCGGCTTTCTGACGCAGGGTGGATGCAGAGTAACCAAGGTTGACTTTATGGTTAATAAAGCCGGTATCAAACTTACCGCGCACGCCAAACATACCGCTGTAAGAGTCATAGACGTTGGTGACATCCATCCGGCCAATAGTGGCATTACCCTCAGTATCACTGACCGATGGAGAGCCATAGGCGCCGCTCTCATGGGAGTGTTGGGTACCGACACCACCGTACAGCGTCCAGTTTTGCGCCACATCATATTCGCCGCGCAGCATGGCGAACTGGCTCTCGATATCGCTATAGACCCACTTCTGACTGTAATTATGGCTGGCGGATGGCACCTCAGGAATAAAGTCGACGCCGCTGATATTGACGCCAATACGGCCACCGTGGAAAGTCTGTTTCTGATAGCCCATATCCAGCGAGGTACGCAGATTATCCTGACGGTAATCCAGACCGACAGAGGCGACGGTGGCACGACGTTTTTCATCATCCACTGCCGTCTCGCCCTCGCGCTGCGACAGGTTGACACGGGCGCCAAACTGATTGTCGTCGCCAAAACGGCGACCGGCATCCAGCGAGGTGCCCACCTGAGAAGCGGAGGTGTAATCGACGCCAACCCGGGTTAGCGGCACATCATCCGCATGCTTCGGTTCAAGGTTAATCATTCCGCCAACCGCAGTGGTTGCAGAGCCGTTCATCAACGCATTAGCGCCTTTGAATACTTCCACACGGTCAACCATATTAGTGGCAATCACCTGACGCGGCATAATCCCCGCCAGGCCGCCGAGGGTCATATCATCGCCGTCAAGCTGGAAGCCACGAATACGATAACTCTCGGCGAAGTTGCCGTAACCCTGCACGTTTTGCACCGAGGCATCATTACGTACCACATCGGCGATAGTTTTCGCCTGTTGGTCTTCAATCAGTTTCGAGCTAAAGCCGATGACATTAAACGGCACATCCATGGCATTTTGCTGACCGAGCATCCCCATACGGCCACCGTTTACCACCTGTCCATCCAGGTAAGCCGGCACCAGTTGATCGCCGCCCGGGTTAAAATTATTTTCCGGCGCGGCCACCACCGTCATGGTGGATTCATCTTTTTTACTGCTATCGGTCCGGGTTTCCGCAAGCGCCGGGAAAATGGCAGAACCAATAACAACCGCCAACAATGTTGGCTTAAATCTGCTGGTGGCAAACAGTGAGCTATGCATCTGTGTGTTCCTGGAAATAAAGGGAGTGAGAATCATTATTATTGAGATTTGCGATTATCCTTAGCGGACTCACAATTGCAAGAAAAAATTACCGGATGTCACAGGAGTTTTGTTGCTGGCATCGCGTGCTGAGAGATCAGGCACGCCGCAACAACCAGATAAACCACGGCGCGCCAATAAAGGTTGCCAGCAAACCGGCGGGGATCTGGTAAGGGAAAATCATCACCCGCCCGAGAGCGTCAGCCAGCAGCATCAACCCGGCCCCGGCCAGAATCGCGACCAGCAGCTGCGGCAGCGCGCGCTGGAAACCAGCCATCCGCGCCAGATGCGGCGCCATCAAGCCAACAAAGCTTAACGGCCCCACACACAGCGTCGCCGCCGCAATCATCGCCGAAGCCAGCAGCAAGATTAGCATGCGCGAGCGCCTCAGCGGCAGACCCACTGCCTGCGCGGTAACACTGCCGAGCGGCAGAATCGTCAGCCAGCGCGCCATCAACGGCGTCAGTAACAATAGCAACAACGCCAGTGCCGCTGTCCAGATGGCCTGGCTGGCGCTAACGCGGTAAGTGGAACCTGCCAGCCAGCTGAGTACGGAGCTGATACGCGGATCGCCGCTGACCAGAAACAGCGTGAGAAAGGTTCCATAAACGGTACTCAACACCACGCCGGTCAGTAGCATACGCGTCGGCGACAGACCACCACGCTTAGCCAGCAGCAGGATCAGTAACATAGTCAACGCCGCCCCCAGACAACCAGCAGGAAATTGCCATGCCGAATTATCACCGGGAACGATAAACATCAATAACACTATGGCGCAGGCGGCACCAGCACTGACGCCGAGCACCTCCGGGCTGGCCATTGCATTCCCGGTCATACGCTGTATCAGGGTTCCCGACGCCGCCAGCATCGCGCCAGCCGCCAGTGCAGCCAGTATCCGTGGCCAGCGGAATTGCCATACCGCCTGAGTATCAATCCAGCGGCTAAGGCCATCACCGCTAAATAGCGCCAGTATCACCATCAGTAGTAGCAGCAAAAAAATCCCGGCGATCATCAGCGGCGTCAGCGCCCTTTCCGTACGCAGCGGCGGGTTACGATCGCTGGCGGATAACTGTTGATGACGTAAGCGCGACAGCAGCCACAGCATCAGCGGCGCCCCCGCCAGCGCGGTAACCGCGCCGGTAGGGATCTCCAGCCAGACACGCGCCAGCACGATCACCAGCTGATCGCTCAGCAATAGCAATAACGCGCCGATCAGCGCCGATAACGCCAGCCGCGCCCCCAACCGCCGCGCCCCCAACAGCTTCGCCATTAACGGGGCAAACAGCCCGATAAAACCGATTACCCCGGCTACACTGACCAGTATCGCGCTAAGGGCTACCGCCACCATCAGACCGGTAAAACGAACCAGCATCAGGCGCATGCCGAGATTACGCACCACGCTATCCTCCAGTCCTAACAGATTCAGCGGACGAATCATCACTACTACCAACAGCAGCGCAAGCAGCATACGTGGCCAGAGGAAACTGACGTTGCTCCAGTCATTCTGATTCAGCATACCGCTGCTCCAGATAAACAGACTTTTCAACTGGTCGTGATGGAACAACGCCAGTAAATTTTTCACCGCAGCGCAATAGAGTCCAACCATCAGACCGGCGAGGATCAGCGTTACTGGCGACATCCGCCTGCCGCTGGCGACCAGCAGCACCAGCACCCCAACCAGAATGGCGCCCGCCAGCGCAGCCAGTTGCTGCCCGGTTTCGCCCCAACTACTGGCATACAGAGTGGCGAGCGTCAGACCAAGCTGAGCGCCAGCGGCAACGCCGAGGGTGGAGGGTTCCGCCAACGGATTACGCAGGATTTGCTGGAACAGTACCCCTACCAGCCCCAAACCGGCGCCGACCAGCAGCGCCAGCAAGGTGCGCGGCAGCAGGCTGTAATAAAACAGCATCTGATTAACATCGAGCTCATCCGCAGTAAAAAAGGCCCTGCGCCACAATGGCAGCGCCAGCTGATGCTGGAAGTTACTTAACGTCAGCAACAGCGCCGTCAGCAGTAGCAGCCCTAAAATCAGACTTTTCATGGCTGCTCCAGCAGTGTCTGCTGCAGCAGTTTACAGAAGCGCAATACTGAGAAGCTGGCGCCGTAGAACCATACGGCTTCGATTAAATGTAATTTCTGCTGACGTACAAACGGGATACTACGCCACAGGGCCGAGCGCGCGATCTGCTGCACCGGATCGTTTTGACCATGGGTCAGACCAATAGCACGCACATTTTTTACCTGCGCCAGGGTTTCGATACCGACAATGGTGCTACCCCAGAAACTGCTGGTGCCCGGCCAACCATTTTTCAGCCCCAGTTGTGACAGGGTATCGGCAAACAGACTGTTATCACCGAATACCATCACCCGGCGACTGTCGAGAAAAGAGAACAGCAACAGTGGTTGTCCGGCAAATGCTGCCAGGCTTTGCCGGTAATGATGAAAGCGCTCATCCATCATCTGCAGATGGTCGGCAGCCTGCAAGGGTCGGTTAAGTCGCGCGCCCAGGGAGAGAAGATCGCGGCGCAGCAGTTCCAGAGGGCGGGTTTTACCATCAGTAAAATCCCCACCCCACACCGGCGCAATCGGGATCAGCGCTTCCGCGCTCGGTCCGTAGCCATTGGCTCGCAGGATCAGTGACGGTTGCAACCGCAGCATCATTTCAAGGTTAGGTTCAGTGCGTAATCCAATATCCAGTACCGTATCCGGCAGCACCGGCTCGACCAGCCAGCGCCGGTAATTGGGGATATCGGCGATCGCCAGCGGCGTGATGCCCAGCGCCATCAGCAGCTCCACCGGGCGCCATTCGAGAACGATAATGCGCGCCAGGTCGGGATTTTTTGCCTGAGAAAGTGAAGAGAAAATCAGCGGGGACAGCGCCATCCATTTCAGAAACTGGCGCCGTTCAGGCGCATTAACCGCAATAGCCATGGAATAGGAATGATAATTATTTTGATTCGAATACCTTATTATGCAGCAACCTGCCACTGAAGCCAATGCTGATGCCAGCGGGTGCAGATTATCGGCATGGGCAGCAACATGCTGCCCAACAGTCGCGATATCTGATTAACGCCAGCGGCGAAAAATCAGCGAGGTATTGATACCGCCAAAAGCGAAGTTATTCGACTGGATATAGTCGGTGTTAATCTGCCGTTCGCTGCCGATAATGTAATCCAGATCGCCGCAGGCACCCAGCGTATGGCCAAAATAACTTTTCAGTGACGAAATCGGCGTATACGCCAATTGCGGTCAGGCTGGCTGACGATAACGCTTTATTATTCTGCCAGTTTTACCACCTGCTGCCAGACGCCGTCATCAACCGGGATCCCCTGACGCAGGTTATCCTCGCGCGTATTGCGCTGGCGCTGACCCGGCCAGGTGACCGCACCCACCCCTTCCGCCGGTTCAGAACTATTAACGTAATCAGCAATACTCTGCGTCATACGCCCGGTAAAATCAGCGCCGCCCAGTTGCCCGGGATCGAACACCATAAAAATCTGGCTGGCGCCGGTACAGCTGCCACGCCCGATTTTATCGATCTGTGGCGTGGCGTTGCCGGCAGAAAGCAGTGCCGCCATTGCATCCAGCAAAATGGCAAAACCCGATCCCTTCCAGTAACCGGTGGGTAAAATACGCTTTGAGGCTTCAATCGGCGCCGGATCGACGGTCAGATTCCCCTGCTGGTCGAAACCTCCGGGATACGGTAGCTGTTCGCCTTTCAGCCGCGTCACTTCCAGTTTGCCGTACGAGTACTGGGACATCGCCATATCCAGCACCATCGGTGCCGGCTTGCCCGGTACCGCCATTACAAACGGGTTATTACCGATCCGCGCATCTTTACCGCCCCAGGCTGGCATGCAGGATTCAGTATTGGTCCAGCAGATTGCCGCCATGCCCTGCTGCGCCGCCCGCCAGCCATAGGTGCCGCCGCGCATCCAGTGGCTACTGTTACGCATCGCCACCAGACCCATACCCTGCTCTTTTGCCAGCGCCATGGCGCGATCCACCGCCAGCAGCGCATTGGTAATGCCAGGCCCCTGATGGCCATCCCAGATCTCCATCACCGACAGCGCCTTGACTCTCTCCGCCCGGGCCGCGGCATTAACCCACCCCTTCTGCAAATATTCGACAAAGCGCGCCACGCGGTTCAGGCCGTGCGAATAGATGCCATCGCAACTGGATTCGGTATGTACTTGTGCGCAGATTGCCGCCTGCTCCGGCGCCATACCGGCATGCAGCAGGGCACGCTCTATTGTGGACTTCATCTGCTCAAAGGCTATTCGCGTCATGTTTGATCTCCCGTTGTATATCTGCCGTGCGCCGCAGCGGATCGATAGTGCGCATAATGTCGTTATTGCCCCATAACTGCTGGTATGGCCAGCCGGTCAGTTTCTCTGCCACCGCCTGCGCTTCCGCTGTCACCGCCGCCGCCGGGCCGCCCTTTCTGCGGCGCTGGATCTCGGCAATCAGCAGCGCGTGATTATGGCGATTAAGGCTAAATTTCAGCGAACTGAATATGCCAATCGAGAGGAACACCACCGCACCGATACCAAATACCAGCGCAATGCCATGTATCGCTTCCGGTGGCTGTACCGCCGCGCCTTTTCCGGCAAAACCATATGCCTGCAACACCATCCCGACGATAAACAGCGCCAGCGCCTGTACCGCTTTGCGCACAAAGGTCATCACCCCGGCAAAGATCCCTTCGCGGCGCTCACCGGTCAGCATTTCATCGACATCCGGGATAAAGCTGTAGATATTCCAGCAGACGTATTGGGTGCCGGAGCGCCCCATACCCATAATCAGCGCCGCAAGCCATACCAGTCCGAGGGTGGCGGGCAGTTCAAAGGCATAAATACTGATAAACAGCGCCACGCTGGATAGCATAAAGAACTGCGCCAGTTTGTAGGCCGCGCCGTTACCGATGCGGATACAGAGGGGGATCCAGGCGGCGATACAGCAGAACTGCACCACGGACATAAAGGTCATGCCATTTGCCGCTTCGACCGTGCTGTGGCCAAGGACAAAAATAATGTAATAAGCCAGTACCGCCCCCAGCACATCGAGTGCCACATAGGCACCGAGATACATGCCGACATGCTGACGGAAAGTGCGCACTTTAAACGTCGATAACAGCGAACGAAACAGCGCAGCCATGTCGCGTTTGAACTCCACCGGTTGCGGCTTACGTTCGAGAGCGATCGGTCGTTCCCAGGTGAACAGATAGAGACAGACAATGACGATGGTAAACAGCGTGGCAAAAATAATCCCCATATAGAGGAAGGAGGCAGAGGAGTCCTTACCGAGTACGGCAATAATCGCGCCCGGCAGCCAGGCCGCCAGGATCCCGGCGCCCATTGAGAAGAACATGCGTACGCCGGTGAGGCGGGAACGCACGCGGAAATCATGCGTCATTTCCGCCGCCAGAGTTTCATAAGGCACAATCACCAGCGTGTAAGCGGCATAAAACAGAATATAGGTAGCAAGGTAGTAGCCGAACCCCATATTGCTGATCCACATCACCACATAGCTGATAAACACCAGCGGCGCACCCAGCAGAAAGAAGAAACCACGACGGCCAAAACGCTGGCCCAGCCGGGTACGATAAAAATTATCGGTAACATAGCCCATTAGCGGATCAAAAAACGCATCCAGCAGACGGGCAATAGCAATTACCGCCCCCGCTTCGGCCGGACTTAGCCCGCCATAAGTGGTGTAGAAGAACATTAACCAGAGACCGAGGACCGCAAAGCTGCCGCCACCGAATACGTCTCCCCCGCCATACGCCAACATATTTTTCAGCCCGATGGGCTTTTCCTGCGCACGATTGATCATGGCAACCTCGTTGTTGCGCCGTTCACTGACGACGTTTGTTATGGGTACAGGAAAAAACTAGCTATCGGGTTACTACCATACAAGTTTCATGCTTACTTTTATCAGCGGTGATCACATTTTGAGCAATGCAATAAGTGAGAAGTGTGATGTTGCTACGGAAAGAGAACAGAGAGTCTTCGGTGCGGCGGGGTTTCTGCAACCCTATTAAATGGCCATATCAATGCCGTGATCACGGCTGGTGCAAATCATTGAGACGGAGCGCATAAATGCCGCCCTGATGTAGGGGAGCCATTTATGGCTCCTGTCCCGAAGGCGGCAGCAGTGCAAATCATTAATACGGGCGGCATAAATGCCGCCCCTACATCAGGGGGGAGCCATTTATGGCTCCCGTCCCGATGGCGGCAACCGTGCAAACCATTGATACGGGCGGCATAAATGCCGCCCCTACAGAAGAATGCCAGCCCCGGATGTAGGGGAGCCATTTATGGCTCCCGCCCCGATGGCGACCGCAGTGCAAACCATTGATACGGGCGGCATAAATGCCGCCCCTACAGAAGAATATCTGCCCCCTGATGTAGGGGAGCCATTTATGGCTCCCGTCCCGATGGTGGCAGCAGTGCAAGCCATTGATACGGGCGGCATAAATGCCGCCCCTACAGAAGAATATCTGCCCCCTGATGTAGGGGAGCCATTTATGGCTCCCGTCCCGATGACGGCAACCGTGCAAGCCATTGATACGGGCGGCATAAATGCCGCCCCTACAGAAAAATACCTGGCCTCTGATATAGCTGCCGTCACATTAATGGCTGGCAGCATCCCAGCCGCCGCCCAGCGCGCGATAAAGATCGATCTGCGCCAGCAACAGGCTATTTTTCAGCTGCACCACGCTAAGCTGGGTAGTGAACAATGTGCGCTGCGCGTCCAGCTCATCAAGATAGGATGCATAGCCATTCTGATAGCGATTACGCGCAATGCGCAGCGCTTCGCTGACAATCTCCTGCTGCTGCTCCAGTTCCTGTAATTGCTGCCGGGTCCGCTGAATAGCATCGACATCATTGTTCACTTCACTGAAGGCATTGCGCACCACTTTTTCGTAGTTATACAGCGCCTGATTGCGCCCGGCCATCGACACATCGACCTCGGCGGTCAGCGCTTCACGATTCAGCAACGGCGCCAGCACACTGCCGCCGACGCTCCATAAACGGAACGGATTATCTACCAACTGATGCAGCACCGAACTTTGCAGCGTACCGGTGGCGGTGAGATTAAGAGAGGGCAACAACTTCGCCTGCGACGATTGCAGGGTTTTATCCGCTGCCAGCAGCTGGCGTTCGGCCTGTACAATATCCGGTCGCCGCTGTAACAGTTCAGATGGCAGCACCGTTGGCAACTGTGGCGCGATAATTTGGTTAAACTGCGCTGCGCGCGCAATTTCACGCGGGTTCATCCCCACCAGAATACTCAGCGCATTTTCCTGGCTGGTAATTTGATGCTGCAACTGGGGAATCTGCGCTTTGGCCGTCTGATATTCAGACGCCGCCTGGACCCACTCCAGCCGCGAGGTATAACCGGTTTCATACTGGCGTTTGGCCAGCTTCAATGAATTTTCACGCGATGCCAGCGTCGCCTCAGTAACCCGCAGCTGCTCATCAAGCGCGCACAGCGTCAGATAACCGGAAGCCACCGAACTGGCAACCGTCAGCTCTGCCGCCGAAGCCGCCGCCTGCTGCGCCGCCAGTGAGTATTGTGCCGCATCAATACTGCTGCTGCGCGTACCCCACAGGTCGACATCATAGTTAGCTTCCAGCACCCCCTGGAACACCGTACTCTGAATCGGCTGACCAGTGACCGATGAAAGGGTGCGCGCGCGGGTGGCTGCCACCCCGGCATCCAGCGTCGGGTAGTTATCCCCCTGCGCCGCGCGTAGCTGCGCGCGGTACTGATCGACCCGTGAGCGCGCGGTCAGGATATCCGGGTTATTACGCAGCGCCTGCTCCACCAAACTGTTCATCTGTCGATCGCCAAAGGCGCGCCACCAGTGTGCTTCCAGTGGTGAAGCGGGTCCCACCTGGTTACGCCACTGTGGCGGGATCAGCAGTGAGTTCGGCGCTTTTGCCACTTTTGTCGAACAGGCGCTCAGCGCCAGCGGCATCAGCAGCACCAGTACCAGCGGTTGCCAGCGCATTACTTCTGCTCCTTGTCAGCGGCAGCCGTATCAATAGTCAGCTCCACCGACATTCCCGGGCGCAGATGGCCCGCATTCTCGCTGGTGATTTTGATACGCACTGGAATACGCTGCGCAATTTTGACAAAGTTACCGGTGGCGTTATCAGCGGCAATGGCGCTGAATTCGGAACCTGCCGCAGGTGAGATATACTCCACTTCGCCGTTAAAGCTTTCGCCATCCAGCGCATCGACGCTAAAGGTCACCGGCAGACCCGGCCGGACCCGCGCCATCTGCGTCTCTTTCATATTGGCAATCACCCACAACTGATCCGGCACCAGCGAGGTAAGACGGGTACCGGCGCTAACATAAGCGCCCTGACGTACGGAAATTTGCCCCAGCTGGCCATCACGCGGCGCGATTATACGGGTGTTATCCAGATCGATTTGCGCCAGTTCCAGCGCAGCCTGTGCGTTGGCGACATCGGCTTCCAGCGAAGCACGGTTGACGATGACCGTTTGCAGATCCTGCCGTGAAACCTCAACAGTCGCTGTCGCCTGTTCCACATCGGCAACAGTCTGGCTGTGGCTGGCTCGTGAAGCGTCACGCTCACGCACCGACAGCGAACCATCCGCCATCAGATTTTCGACACGTTTCAGATCGAGACCGCTTTTTACTGTCTGCGCTTTGGCATTGATCAGCGCCGCCTGATTGCGGGCAATCACCGCTTCGGCGCTACGCCGCTGCTGAATATTATTGGCCAGCGCCGCTTTTTTCATCGCCAGTTGCGCCTCGGCCTGATGCACACGCTGCTGGTAAATACGGCTATCAATAGTCATCAGCACCTCGCCTTGATGTACCGGCTGAAAGTCGAGCACCGCCACCGAGGTGACATAACCGCTGACCTGGGGGCTGATAAAGGTAATTTGTCCACGCACATACGCATTCTCGGTACTCTGCGCACTGCTGGTGAACGGCCATAACTGCCAGGCATATAAGATCACCAGTACACCGACGATGGCGATGCCGCTACCGACAGCAATCGACAAAATGCGCAGCTTATTATTTCTCTCACGTTCCGCGGCTTGCGTTTGTTCCTGTTGACTCATTATTTCTCCGTGCCTGATGCGGTTATTGCTGTAGTTTGTCGTTCTGCCTGCGCATTGCGCTTTGCCTGCCGCCAGTCGAGATAGCGCAGACGGGTTAAACGCCACAGCACCCACATCAGGGTGCTGAGCGCCATCGCCGCAGTCAGCAAATAGGTATCGTTATAAGCCAGCACGTTGGCCTGCAGGGTGGCGACAGTTTGCAACTGCACCACCCCCTCAGCGTTGCGCAGAATGTCATCGCCCAACAGGCTGTTATACAGTGTGCTGTACTGGCTGAGTCGTTCGGTGACATTCGGGTCCAGCAGCGACAGTTGATCGCCAAGCAGGCTGGAGTGATATTTTTCGCGCCAGGTCTGGAAAGTGCCGAGGATCGCGGCGCCAATCAAACCGCCCAGGTTCTGGCTCATGCCGAACAGCACCACAAAGCTCACCAGGTTTTTCGGTTGCGTCACCACCCCGCCAATCCCCAGCAACATCGCCGGCGCCAGAAAAAAGGCGCTGCTGAAACCGAGTAAAAACTGGCTGAAATACATATTGTCCGGGCGCGTCAGCGGATTGGATTGCGCATCCATCAATGAGGCAACCATCATAATGATCAATGAGGTGACAATCGGCCAGCTGAGATGCGCTGGCTTAATCGTCAGCGCGCTGGCGATGATACCGACAATCACCCCGGCAATAATCGCCAGCGCCAGTCCGCGCATCTGGTCGTTTTGCAGGCCGATTTGCTGTAAAAAGCCAATGGCGCCGGTATTTTGCTCCGCCAGCACAATACGCATCATAATCATCACAATACCCAGACGCACAATCTTGCCACTGCCGAGCCAGCGTGTGTTGATCAACGGATTAGTACGGTTATGTTCAATCACTACGGCGGCAACAATCATCACCAGCGCCAGCGCCAGGCAGATCCCCAGCCACGGAGTGCTAAACCACCACTCGATGCGCCCCAGTGACAACACGCCGCAAATCAGCGCCATGCCCGGCGCCAGCAGAATAAAGGTAATAAAGTCGGTTTTTTCAAAGGACTTACTGCGGTCGCCCGGCGGCAGTTTCAGCAAGAAAACGCAGCCCAGCGCAATCATTGCCAGGCCGAGTTCAAACAGATACAGCCCGCGCCACTCATCCAGTTGCAGTAACTCACTGGAGAACAGCCGCGCCAGCGGGATCGCCAGCTGCGAGGCACAAATACCGATGGTTAGCGCTTTCAGACGATGTTTCGCCGGCCACGCCTGAATCTGGTAATAGATCCCCAGCGAACTCAGCGCCGCCCCCACCATGCCATGGGCGGTACGCACGATAATCGCCGAACTGAGATCGTTGGCAAACAGATGGAAAAACGCCACCAGTACATACAGCACCAGAAAGGCTTCAGTAAAGATGCGCAGACCAAACTGCTGGCGAAATTTCACCAGCAGTAAGTTTATAGAGATATTGCCCATCACATACACCGCCGGTAGCCAGGCAATTTCATCGCTAAACGCGCCAAAGGTGCCCTGCAGATTGCTCAGATTGGCGGTGACCAGCGCGTTACTAAGGGCGCCGGTAATCGAAATCAACAGACCAATCAGGCCAAATGCGATGCGCTTATGGCCAGGGTGGAGCGGCGTCGACGGTGAACCAGGCAGCATCGGTCGTTCATGAGGTTGCCATTCCCGCGGCACATAAGGACTGTTGTTTGCCACTTCAGCTTGCTCCGGTCGCCGTGAGTAATTCCTGTAGCACTCTTTCAGTGACCATCAGCTCATCCTGATCGATATTGGCCAACAGCTCGTTACGCAGGGCGTCGGCTTCGATATTCACTTTACGGTACAACTCGCGGCCCTCGGCGGTGACCAGCAGCAGGCGCTTGCGTCGATCCTCTGCTGGCTGTACACGCTGTACCAGCTTTTGCTTCACCAGCCGATCGATCAGCGGCACCACACTGGCATCCTCCAGCCCCAGCACCTGCGCCAGCGCGGTTTGCGTCATCGGTTCAGCTTCACCGGCAATAGTGGCAACCGCCAGCCAGCTGCTCATTCCAAGGCCGTTATTTTTTAAACGCCGATCGATCGCCAGTCGCCACGCACGGGCGGTGAGATGAAGCAGACGGGAGAAGTTGCGATGCTGAGGATCCAAAATATAGAGGCCTGATGATTAGATATCTAACTAATTAATGGTGCCGATTATACGCAACGGAAAAAGCCGCTGGGAAGAGTAAAAGCGCATTATTTTTGTGCAAAAAGTTGCATATTTATCCTGTTGATCTGCAGAGTGTAGCAGTTATACCCTGAAGTACCGTTAAACCTGAGGATAGCCGGGCGCATGAAACAACAGCCACCAGGCTGGGTCGAGATCTCCCGCGATAACGATACCCAGATTGAAGCCATCCGCGCGCACTTTACCGGTCACGCCTATGATCCGCACTGGCACGACAGCTATCTGGTTGGCGTCACCGAACAGGGCGTCCAGCAGTTTCATTCGCGGCGTAAAAGGCATCAAAGCAGACCCGGCAATGTGTTTCTGCTGGAACCTGGCGAACTGCACGACGGCGATGCCGTTGACGACAGCGGCTTTACTTATCGCATGCTGTATATCGACCCGACGCTGATGCAACAGCAACTGGGCGATCTCTTTACCCGCCTGCCGCAGCATTTTGAGCTAAGTTTTGCCGCCACACTCTCGCAGGATCGCCAGCTGGCGCATGCCACGTTTTATGCTTATCAGGCGCTACAGGATAACGAACCGAAGATGGTAAAAGAGGCGGCGCTACAGGATCTATTTACCGCCCTGACCCGCCATCACCACTGGCAAAAAGCTCCCGCCGCCGCCCCTGCCGATACGCAGCTGGCGCTGCAGGCACGGGACTATCTGCACAGCTGCTTTACAGAAAATATCGGTCTGAGCGATATGGCGCAGGCCCTTGGTGTGGATCGCTTTCGTTTGTCTCGTGAGTTTCAGGCCAGCTATGGTTTGCCGCCGCATGCCTGGCTGATCCAGCTACGTCTGGTCCAGGCACGCCGCCTGCTGGCCAGCGGCATCCCGCCGGTGGATGTGGCTGCGCGACTCGGTTTTGCCGATCAAAGTCATCTTGGCCGCTGGTTTAAACGCGCTTATCAGTTAACGCCGGCCCGCTATCAGCGCCACTGCACAAATCTTCCAGACTGTGGTTAAGCTCCGCCGCTAAGCTACCTGTTTTCCGGAGAGGGCAGAACCATGAACGACCAACGCTGTGTAGTTATCCTTAATCAACAACTGTCTGCGGGTAAAGCGGCTAATGCCGCGGCGGTAATTGCCCTGACCCTTGGCCAGCGCCATCCGCAGTTTGTCGGCGCAGGCTTGATTGCTGCCGATCAGCGCGAATATCCGGGCCTGATCCCCGTGGGTATCCCGGTGCTGGCCGCCAGCGACCAGCAGCTCAGTGAACTGCGCAGTCAGTGCGATGCTCAGCAGTTAGATATAGTGTTATTTCCGGTTGAGGGCCAGCAGACTACCGATTATGCCGCCTTTCGCGCCGCGGTCAGCCTAATCCCCTCACCCGATCTGCAATTGCTCGGGCTGGCGGTGACCGGCGATAAAAAAGTGCTGCGCAAGCTCACGGCAAAATTAAAGCTCTTTGGCTGATGGCGCCGGCTGGCAATGTGTAGCGGTCAGATTGATCGCCGTATGCCTGCCATTGTTGCAGGCGTACTATCATCAGTTTGCGCTTTAGTCTCAACTGCCCGTCATTTACCTGCTGATAAGCAAACACTTCCGCCGATAACCGTTCCGTCAGTCAGCAGCCCGGTCCGAAACCCCGCCCACCCCGCAACATAAAATTAACATAGCCGTTTGTTTTTAATTTAAAAATTATTTCACCATTACCAGCAAGCTGATAAAGAAATGTGATCCAAGTCTTAAAAAAAACACTGAACAGGACGAATACTTTTAGCTTATAAGGTTTTGATGTAAATAATTAGCTAACAACTAATTTACCTAATTACTATATCCCTCCAACAAACAAGGACTAAGCTTATGAGCAGATTCATTTTTTCTTCCCCGGGAAAATATGTTCAGGGTGCTGGCGTTCTCAGTGAACTGGGTAACTATCTCAAGACCTCCGGCAAGCAGGCGTTCCTTATTGCCGATGATATCGTCTGGAAGATTGTCGGCACCACCGCCAGCGAGTCGCTGAATGCCGCCGGCTTAGAATTTAGCTATGAGGCGTTTAACGGCGAAGCTTCACGCAATGAGATTGTCCGGATTACTCAACTGGCACGCAGTAAAGGTGCGGATATGGTGGTCGGCCTCGGCGGCGGCAAAACCCTTGATACCGTCAAAGCAGTTGCCGATGAGTTAAAAGTGCCGGTAATCATCGTCCCCACCACCGCCTCAACCGATGCCCCTTGTAGTGCACTTTCAGTTATTTACAGTGATGAAGGGGTATTTGAAAGCTATCGTTTTTACGATAAAAACCCGGATCTGGTGCTGGTGGATACCTGGGTATGTGCTCAGGCCCCTGCCCGTCTGTTTGCTTCCGGTATTGCTGACGGACTGGCGACATATGTTGAAGCTCAGGCGGTATTGCGTACTCACAGCTTATCAATGGTTAATGGCACCCCAACTATTGCCGGTATGGCGATTGCGCGCGCCTGCGAAGAAACACTATTGACCTGGGGCTTCAGCGCCTATCAGGCAGTACAGGAAAAACGCGTCACCCCGGCGGTTGAAGCGGTAGTTGAAGCCAACACCCTGCTGTCGGGTCTTGGTTTTGAAAATGGCGGTCTGGCGGGCGCGCATGCCATTCATAATGGCTTCACCGCCATCACCGGTGATATCCATCACCTGACTCACGGCGAAAAAGTCGCCTACGGCACGCTGACGCAGATGGTACTGGAACAGCGCCCGGACGATGAAATCGAACAGTATATTCGTTTCTACCGCAGCATCGGTATGCCAACTACGCTGGCAGAGGTGCACCTGGATAAAGAGCCATGGGAAAATCTGCTGAAGATTGGCGCCCTGGCGAACAGTGACGGCGATACGCTGAAGAACCTCAATCCGTCACTGACCCCGGAACAAGTGGCCAGCGCACTGATTGGGGTTGATGCCTTCAGTAAAACCATTAAGTAATCCACGACGGCCGATAGCGGCAACGGATGCCGCTATCGGCTGATAAACCCCGTCAAATGCCGAATTGCCGGCAAAAAAAAACCGCCTTGCGGCGGTTACGACATTACTACATATTGCTTTGATTTTATTCTGTTTAGCCGGACTACGATCAACGACGTATTGTAATAATTTGCCTTATTAATCGCACCCGTATCTGTTCTGCTGCTGACAACACCCTGTAGCCAGTGTGCCTTTCAACAATGGCGCGCATCCTAACATGCAGCCAGGCCAGGTTCAAATACTTTTCCCCTTGCGCCATGCCGTTGCCGGATAAATAACTCATTGTTATAAAAGAAATTACCCCTAACGTTTAGCGTACCTGCTGGAAAACCTCACTCATCCAGCTGATAAACACCCGAACGCGCCGGGAAAGATGGCGATTCTGCGGATAAAGTACTGATACCGGCAACGGTGGCGGCGGCAGATCGGGCAAAATAATGCGCAGCTGGTCCTCAGCCAGTTCCCGTGCAATACGATAGCGCGGCACCTGCACAATCCCCATACCGGCGACGGCACAGCCGGTATAGAGATCGGCGCCGTTTACCGATACCCGATCGTCCAGCTGCAGATGTTTGATCTCGCCACCGAGGTTAAATTCCAGCGGCATCACCCGCCCGGTGGCGCTGGAGTGATAGTTCACCGCCAGATGACCTTCCAGATCGCTTAACGTTTGTGGTTCACCGTATTTCTGCAGGTAGGCCGGGCTGGCAACCGTCACCTCTTCCAGCAACGCCACCCGGCGCGCCACCAGCGAACTGTCAGCTAAATTGCCTGCCCGCAGCACACAGTGAATACCTTCCCGTACCAGATCGACGTAGCGGTCATCCTCGCCGATTTGCAGACGGATATCCGGATAGCGGGCAGTAAAATCCCCCAGGGCGGGAATAACAAAATTTTTCGCCAGCGTGCCCTGCATATTGATACGCAGCAGTCCTTGTGGAGTGGTATGGCGAAACTGGTTTTCCGCTTCCTCCATATCAGCCAGCAGCCTGACGCAATTATGGTAAAAACGCCGGCCATCCTCGGTCAGGGTTACCGAGCGGGTGGTGCGCTCCAGCAGGCGGGTGCCAATCCGTTCCTCCATTCGCTTAATCAAATTGGTAACGGTAGCACGCGGGATCTGCAGATCCTCGGCGGCGCGGGTAAAGCTCTCGCGCTCGGTAATGCGCACAAATACCTGCATCTCCTGAAAGCGATCCATCACGGCCTCCATCATTAAAGTAAATGAAATAAAATTGCTAAATAACCCCCAATTATCTTTCCGGCAATATCAATCATAGTGACTGCATCGCTGGCGGATTGAAAGAGGAAATAACGCCTCCCGACCAGCCGAATGATATTGCCATTGCGGCAGCCTGATCCCCTTTATTTGTGGAGAACGAAAATGAAAGAGACCATTCTGATCACCGGCGCCGGAACTGGTATCGGGGTGACTGAAGAGGAGCATATTCGTTTCGCTCAGCGCATCGGCATGGCGGATCTGCTGAAGGTCAGCGCGCCATAATTCCGCGACAACGCCCTGAAAATGGCGGATAGCGCTATATCCGCCACAGGTCATTACGGACGCCTGCCGAATTCAGATGTCAGGGTGGTCCATTTACGCGCCTGCTCGCTCAGGGTAAAGCCAAGACCATGGCGGTCGGAAATCCACATGCGCCCGTCACGTAACGCCAGTTGTTCATTGAAGAGCGGATTCAGCCATTCAAAATGCTCCAGCCAGGGTTCAATCGGATAGGCGGCGGCCAGATGGATATGCACTTCCATGGCAAAATGGGGCGCCAGCTTACGTCCATGGCGCGCGGCCAGATCCATAATTTTCAGGAAAGGGGTGATCCCGCCGACGCGAGGCGCATCGGGCTGCACAAAATCACTGGCATTGCCGAGGATCAGCTGTTCATGTTCACGAAAACTGGTCAGCATTTCCCCGGTGGCGATCGGCGTATCTAAGGCGGCGGTCAGGGCAGCATGACCTTCAATGTCATACGCATCCAGCGGCTCCTCAATCCACACCAGATTGAACTGCTCCATTTTACGCCCCATCCGGATAGCGGTCTCTCTGTCCCATTGCTGATTGGCATCAACCATTAGCGGGAAATCGTCGCCCAGCGCCTGACGTACCGCGGTAAGACGGCGCAGATCCTCTGCCGTATTCGGTTGCCCGACCTTCAGTTTGATCCCGCCGATACCGTTTTCGCGTGAAATCACCACATTTTTCAGCACCTGCTCTAACGGCGTATGCAAGAATCCGCCGGAGGTGTTATAGCACTGCACGGAATCGCGATGGGCGCCGAACAGTTTAGCCAGCGGCAAACCTGCCCGGCGCGCCTTCATATCCCAGAGCGCAATATCAAATGGCGAGATCGCCTGCACCGCCATGCCGCTGCGCCCCACCGATGCCCCGGCCCACAGCAGTTTGGTATAAATTTTATCAATATCATTGGGATCTTCGCCCAACAGATTGTCGGCCAGTTCACGCGCATGAGCATAAATGCCCTGCCCCCCGGCGCGTTTCGAGTAACTGAAGCCCACCCCGCTAAAACCATCACGGCTACGAATTTCAGCAATAATTATCGCGACCTCGGTTAATGGTTTCTGACGGCCGGTTAATACTTTGGCGTCGCTGACCGGTTGCGCCAGCGGAAGAAATGCCAGGGAAAGCTGCACCCACTCGATACGATCGCCGGTTTCAGCAGCGGTCATGGCACCGGCGGTTTTGGCATAGGTTACAGCATCTGAGTTTGCGCTAAGCATGAAGGTTCTCCTGTGAATAATGTTTGCGCTAACATTTTTCTCACCGGCAGACCAGAGTGCCTATAGTCATCACTTAAAATTGGAAAGATGATCACATAACACGCGCTTTAGTAGCCTAAAACGCGCGGTTATTCACAATTCTGCATTGTTGTGGCATTCGCCAAAAATGTTTGCGTTAACATTGTAAATCCGTGATGCGCAGCGGCTGGATAACCGCGGCATCAGGTCAGAAATTTCAGCATCAGGATTCATATGAAGACGGCAAAAACCCAGCGTAAAACCCCAACCCTGGATGATGTAGCGCGCAGCGCGGGTCTCTCTTCGATGACCGTCAGTCGGGCGCTGAATACCCCCCATCAGGTTCGTCCTGCCACCGTGGCAAAAGTAATGGAGGCGGTAAAGACAACAGGCTATATCCCTAATGCGTTAGCTGGCGGACTGGCCAGCAGCAAAAGTCGGCTGATTGCGCTAGTGGTACCGCAGATTAACAATAATATGTTCGTCGACACCATTCAGGCGCTCAACGATGAGTTAGCCCGCTCGGGCTATAATATGCTGCTGTGTGTCAGCGGCTATGCGGAAGAAAGCGAGTCTGACATCGTTGCCAGCATCCTTTCCCGGCGACCGGACGGTATCGTTTTAACCGGCATTCATCATACGCAAACGCTGAAAAAAGTGATCCTGCAGGCGGCGATCCCGGTAGTCGAGATCTGGGATATGACACCGACGCCAGTGGATATGCTGGTTGGGTTTTCCCATGAAAAAGTCGGTATCTGCCTCGGTAATTATCTGGCCAGGAAAGGATATTCCCGGCCAGCGCTGATCTGGACAGACGATCGTCGCGGCATGCAACGCAAACAGGGACTGACGGAAGCCCTTTATCAGCACGGCATTGCCCTTGCCGGTCAGGTCACGGTGCCACTGCCCGCGTCGCTACAGTCTGGTCGTCAGGCATTGGCGGAACTTCTGCGTAATGGCAACCCCTGTGATGTGATGGTTTGCAGCTCTGACACACTGGCGCAGGGGGCGATTATGGAAGCACAGGCGCGTCAGCTGCAGATTCCGCAACAGCTGGCGGTTATCGGGTTTGGCGATCTGGAGTTTGCCGCATGGAATCAACCCGCAATCACTACCGTGCGCATTGATCGTCTGGCCATCGGGCGCACGGCAGCCAGGTTGCTGGTGGCCAGGCTTGCCGGAGAAGCCGTAAGCGTGCCGATCGTGGATATTGGTTTTACGATTATTGAACGTGGCTCAGCGTGAAATATGCGCACGGGTAGCAGAAGTGACATTGTGGAGGCGTATGACAGTACGCCGCTGGCCGATTAAATCCTGTCGCGGCTTCATTGCGGTTGACCACGTCCCGGCGCCAGGCCGGGACGTGGTACGCTTCAGCGCGGGGTAATTCCCAGTTTTTTCATCCGTGATAATAAAGTGGTGCGCTTTAAACCCAGCCGTTGCGCTGCTCCGCGCGGCCCGGCCACGACGCCATTCGTCTCCCGGAGGACCTGCAGGATCCGCTCACTCTCTTCCAGATCACGCTCTGGCGATGGCGCGGTGACGATCCCGGCGTTCATCTCCTGCGGCGGCGCCACACTGAAATTCAGCTCGGGAAGCTGCATATTCAGCACCGTCCCCTGCGTTAGCAATACTGCGCGCTCAATCACGTTTTCCAGCTCACGCACATTGCCGGGCCACTCCATCTTACTGAGCTGGCTCAGCGTTTCAGCCGGAATGCTGTTAATTGTGCGCTTCATGCGTCTGGCGATCTTATAGGTCAGAAATTTCACCAGCTGGGGAATATCCTCCGGGCGCTCGCGTAGCGGAGGGATAATGATCGGAAATACATTGAGACGGTAGAAAAGGTCACTGCGGAACTCACGATCGCTAACCATCTTCTGCAGGTCGCGATTGGTGGCGGCAATCAGACGCACATTTACGGATATCTGCTTATTGCCCCCCACCCGCTCAAACTCACGCTCCTGCAAGATACGTAATAGCTTGGGTTGCAGCTCCAGCGGAATTTCCCCTACTTCATCGAGAAACAGCGTCCCTTCATCAGCCAGCTCAAAGCGGCCCATGCGCTGGGACGTTGCTCCGGTAAACGAACCTTTTTCATGACCAAACAGATCGCTTTCCATTAAACCGGCAGGCATGGCGGCACAGTTCATTTTTACCATCCGCTGATGACGGCGATTGCTCAGATTGTGAATCGCCCTGGCAATCAGCTCCTTACCGGTACCGGTTTCACCGAGGATCAGTACCGTACAGTCGCTTTTAGCCACGATTTCAACCTGTTTAAGCACTGCCGACATGGCGGCGCTACGCCCGACAATATCTCCAAAGTCCGGATTATCGTTGTTGATTTGCTCATTCAGATACAGGTTTTCATGCTGCAGCTTCTCTTTCAGTTTTTTGATTTCCTGATAAGCCAGCGCATTGTCCACCGCAATTGCCATACGTTCGGCAATTTGCTGTAGCAGGCGTAAATTGGTATGACTGAAATGGTCTGGCTTACCCTGCGCCAGCTTGAGAACGCCCAGCGTTTTGTCACCAAAACTCAGCGGCAGCACACACAGCGTCTGAGTCTGCTCCTTCCATAACGTAAACAGGTGCCGTTCATAACTGGCCAGTTGATCGGAAGGCTGCAGATTCTGTAACAGCATTTCACCCCGCTCCATCACCTGCTGCTCCAGCGTCCCCGCGCGCGCCATATGGTAATGTTCACGTTCAGCAACGTGGTGTTGAATATAGTGAGTGGTATAGACGCTAAACTGGTCGCTGTCGTCTTCGCACAACATAATGCTAATGGCATTCAGCTTAAAGAAGTGGTGGACGGTACTGGCTATTTCGCCGATCAAATCATCCAGATCCAGTTTTGACAGTACGGCGTTAGTGACATCCACTAAAATTCGATAGTCATCCCGCTCGTGGCAGATCTGCGTTTGCTGTAATGCTGCCGCTTCGCGTGACTGGATCTGCTCCACGCCCAGCGCAACCAGCGTCATTAATTGCTGCAGCCAGCCGCACTCTTCCGGCGTAAAGGGGCGCGCCTGCAGACGCATAAACTCACACCCTCCCAATAGTCCACTGCTGACCACTACCGGCATCAGGCAGTAATCGGTAAACGCGGGATAGAAATGCAGGGCGCCCAGCTGCGGGAAACGCTGCCGCAGGGCATCGCCCTGCCAGCACTGGAATTGGGCATTATTTTGTAACTGCCGCACCGGGCCATTGGCCAGCAGCGTCTCATCTTCATACCTGACCGGCTGATTATGCTGGTCGATACCATTAAAACTAACACGTTGGCTGTCTGCAGAAATAAGGACCAGCGTTACCACGTCAGCAACACCGGCTTTTTGCACCAACTTCGTCACATAGTCCATCAGCGCAGCAAAAGATCGCTGACTGAGCAGTGTTTGCGCCAGTTCTACTAATCCGTAATGGGTGTGGATCTCGGAGTTTGCAATCTGCATGAAGTACTCAGCATATAAAAATTCACATGACAAAAAGTCTACCGCTTTACAGACAGCAGACTCTTTGCCGGGATCAACAAATACGGGGTAAAGGCTCGCCGTGCGGCAACATTAACTGACGCGTAATCCCCAACCTGCCGCGCAGCTGTACCCGGGAGCCGTCAGTCACTTTACCAATAGTCGTGGCGTCAGCGCCCAGCGGATGCGCGCGCAGCGCCTGCAATACTGCCGCTTCCGCCTGTTCTGTCACCACGATGACCAGTTTACCTTCATTAGCGAAATCGAGCGGTTCCAGCCCCAGCAGCTCGCAGATGCCGCGTACTGCGGGTTTTACCGGCAGCGCATCCTCCACGATTTCGATACCCAGCCCGCTGGCAGCCGCGTACTCATGCAAAATGGCATTCACCCCGCCACGGGTCGCATCGCGCAAAGCATGGACTCCGCGCATGGCGCGCAATGGCGCAATCATGCCGCTTAGCACCGCACAGTCGCTGACCAGCCCCAAATCCATGCCGAGATTTTCGCGTAAATTGAGGATCGCGGCGCCATGATCGCCCAACGTGCCGCTGACGATAATCCGATCCCCACTGGCGATCTGCGCGCCTCCCCAGTTGAGTCCGCTGGGAATAACACCGACGCCCGCGGTATTAATAAAAATTTTATCCGCCGCCCCGCGCTGTACCACTTTGGTATCCCCGGTGACAATAGCAATACCGGCATCGCGGGCGGTCGCCGCCATCGAACTGACCACGCGTTCAAGCGTGTCCATCGGCAGCCCCTCTTCCAGAATAAAGCCGCAGGATAAATAGGCCGGTGTGGCGCCACTGACCGCCAGATCGTTAGCGGTGCCGCAGACGGCCAGCTTGCCAATATCTCCGCCGGGGAAAAAAATCGGGTCAATCACATAGCTGTCGGTGGTAAAGGCCAGCCGGTCACCCTGGGCGGTCAACGCCGACAACATCAGCCGCGCCCCGTCTTCGCGCTGACTCAGCCACGGGTTATCGAATGCCTGCAGAAACAGCCGTTCAATTAATTGTTGCATGGCGCGTCCACCGCTGCCATGCGCCATGGTGACCACTTTACTGCTGTCATTCATTGGCTGCTCTCCTGTCCGGCTTCTTCATAACGATACTGATACCAGGCTGCACAGGCGCCTTCCGAGGAGACCATCAGCGCACCAAAAGCATTTTGCGGCGTACAGCGGCGACCAAATAGCGGACACTGGTGCGGCTTGCAGCGACCGGTCAGCACCTCGCCACAGCGGGCCTGCGGATCGTCGGCTACCTGTTGCATCATCGGGCGAAAACGCTGCTCGGCATCAAAAGCGGCATACTCGCGGGTGAGGGTAATACCTGAACCGGCGATAATCCCCAGCCCACGCCATTCACTGTCGCCATGAAGCGCAAACACCTCTTGCATCGCCCGCTGCGCCAGTAAATTGCCGTGGTCCGCCACTACCCGACTGTACTGATTCTCGGTGCGTGGCGACTGCTGGCAAAACTGACTGACCAGCATTAACACGCTTTGCAGCATATCCAGCGGCTCGAAACCACTCACCACCAGCGGCCTGGCATATTGCTGACTGATAAAATCATACGGGTGAATGCCAATCACCATACTGACGTGGCCCGGTGCCAGAAAGGCATCAATGCGCGATTCTGGCGCCTGTAATAAACTGCGCAGGGTCGGGATCAGGCTGATGTGCTGACAAAAAACGCTAAAATTGCCAATCTCTTCCCGCCGCGCCTGTTGCAGCGTCACTGCGGTCACCGGCATGGTGGTCTCAAAACCAAGGGCAAAAAACACCACCTGCTGCTGCGGATTTTCCCGCGCCAGTTGCAGGGCATCCATCGGTGAGTAGACCACACGCACATCGGCACCGCGTTCGCGTGCCTGTAACAGCGATCCCTGTTTTCCCGGTACCCGCAACGCATCACCGAAAGTACAGAAAATCACCCCGGGATGCGCAGCAATCTCACAACAGGCATCAATCCGTCCCATCGGCAGCACGCAAACCGGGCAGCCGGGGCCATGAATAAATTCGATATTGTCAGGCAGCAGTTTATCGAGACCAAACTTAAAGATGGCGTGAGTATGGCCGCCGCACACTTCCATTATCTGCATCGGCTTCGCCGCGCTGAATGGCAGCTGCTGCGCACGCAGCCGGAGCTGTTCAAGCAGTTGCTGCGCTAACTGCGGGTCGCGAAACTCATCAACGTAACGCATCATCGCCCCCTTCACCGCGCATAAACAGGCCGACATCCGGCTCCACTTCCTGCATGGCATACAGCGCCGCCAGCGTGTCCTGCGCCTGCTGTTCATCCAGCAGACTCATGGCGAAACCGACATGAATCAGCACCCAGCTTCCCAGCAACGCGCTCAGCGGCTGTCCCTCCGTCGCCACCAGCGCGACATTCACCTCGCGCCGCAAACCGCAGACCTCAGCCCAGGCATGATCGCGGCGGCTGTCGTGCAACGCGACGATCTGCCCCGGAATGCCTATGCACATGAGACTGCTCCGCTGTCAGCGCGTTGGGCCGCCAGCCACTCCAGCCACTGCTCCATCCCTTCACCACGGGTCGCGGAGAGCACAATAACCGCTATCCGGGGGTTCACCTGACGGGCATTGGCAATACAGAGTTCGACATCAAAATTGACGTAAGGCAGCAGATCGACTTTATTGACGATCATCAGGCTGGCGGCGGCAAACATATGTGGGTATTTCAGCGGCTTATCATCGCCTTCGGTGACCGACAGCACCGCAACTTTATGTTTTTCGCCGAGGTCAAAGCTGGCCGGACAGACCAGATTGCCGACATTTTCAATAAACAGCAGGCTGCGCACGCCGGGTGATAACTGGTGGACGGCATCGTGCACCATTTGCGCGTCAAGATGACACCCTTTGCCGGTATTGACCTGAATCGCCGCCACCCCGGTGGCGCGGATGCGGTCAGCATCACGCGTGGTCTGCTGATCCCCTTCAATCACCGCGCAGTCAACCTGTGGCGACAGACGTTTCAGCGTTTCGGTCAGTAACGTGGTTTTGCCGGAACCGGGGCTCGACACCAGGTTCAGCGCCAGAATCTGCGCCCGGGCAAAATGCTGGCGGTTATGCGCAGCAATATGATTATTTTTTGCCAGTACATCGATTTCAATATCCAGCATGCGACGCTGGCTGATCCCGGGCGCAAACGGCAAATTCGTCTGTCGGGCCGGTGTGCCGCTGATGCCCTCAATACGTAGCTCACCGCTGGCGCAACCACAGGTACTGCACATAATATTCTCCTCAGACGCCGACTGACGCCGGTTATTCAATTTCAATGCGTTTGATTTTCATTCCATCATCGGCAACCACCCGCAAATTACGTCCGCCACATTGCGGGCAGATCAGCGCCTTCGGGCTGAGTAGCTGACACGGCTGCTGGCAATCGTAGCACCAGCTTTGCGCGGCGGGCGTCAGCAGATGTAGCTGACATCCCTGCGCCAGCGTTTCACGACACACCAGTTCAAAACAAAAATCCAGCGCTTCCGCTTCCACACAGGAAAACGCACCGATTTCCAGCCAGACGGCGGTAATCCGTCGCGCATTATTGTTCTGCGCATGTTGCAGCATAATTTCCACCGCATTCTGGCACAGGGTTATTTCGTGCATCCTTCCTTCTTATTACCCTGACGGATAAATAGCAATCTCAGGTTAATGCTAACCATTGCAAATAAGATGCCAGAGTATAGGTTGCTATTTTTAATCGCGTAAAATAGCAACCGGAGTTTATTTTTTCGCAGTTTAATTGATGGCGAAAATACGCAGTCAATTATGACGAAAATAGTCGTCATCGTCATCGCCAGTGTCATCAGTACGCGAAGCCATCATAGTAAATAAAGAATCTAATGCATTGATAAGTTACGTATTATTTTCATTTTAACCAAACTGGCACGTTTTATGCCATATCAGGGGTCAACACCCAGGGCATCGTAGCGGGCTGAACAGTTTACCCTCTGACGAAATGGCCCTTCACCCTGAATTTGAACGACCGGAAAGGTAATAAACATGAGTACAATCAGCGAACTGACTGACAAAGCAGACTATATCGCCAGCAAAAACAAGTGTCTGAAAATCCACTGGCACACTTACAGCAACAGTCTGACAGCGGCGATAACCCAATCAAATAAGAAGATAAATCATGAGTTTATCTGCGGTGATGGTCAGGATATCCGCTTTATGTTGTTTGGCTATTTTATCGTCCGCATCCAGCTCAGCAATGACTTTTACAGTCAGGACATTATTTACAGCATCAATATCGCCGCGCCCGATCAGCCGGACGAACTGCGTCAGTTTGCCCATGCCAGCTTAGGTGAAGATGGACGCATTGACGGCAGCGTCGATATCCGCGACCGCAATGCGGTGCTGGAGCATTACCTCAATAACATCGCCACCATTTATCAATGTTTATTTGATTCAATTCATGACAATCATTCCAGCTATCAGCAGCTGAGAAAATTACTGGATGTTGCCTGACGGTAAATATTCTGACTCGTTTCAGCAATGCATTGTTTAATTATGGGCTGTTCAGTGATGCCATTTTTTAATGGCATAACTGTCGAAATGTCATTTTAAATGCCGTTTTCGTCAAAAATGACGAAATAACAAGGAACCTTCATGAACCGCTCCGGGGTAATGAATAAATCGCCATCTGAGCCCGCCGTAGCCAGCAATCAGTTTGTTATTGCCGATGCCACACGCTGTATTGGTTGTAACACCTGTATGGCCAGTTGCTCACAGGAACATCGCCAGGTCGGGTTGCAGGATGCGCCACGTCTGCAGGTGATGCGCAATGAGCGGGATTCCGCACCGGTGATGTGCCATCAGTGTGAGGATGCCCCCTGCGCACAGGTTTGTCCGGTGAACGCCATCACCCGCCAGGATAACGCCATCCAGCTCAACGAGAATCTGTGCGTCAGTTGCAAACTCTGCGGCATCGCCTGCCCGTTCGGCGCTATCCGTTTTTCCGGCAGCCGGCCTGTCGCCATCCCGCGCGACTGCAATACCAGTAAGGCCCTGCCCGCACCCGCCGACCCACGGCCGCTAAGCGGATTCCTTGACTGTGTCCCCGGCCTGCGCGCCGTGGCGGTGAAGTGCGACCTGTGCAGTTTCAGTAGCGAAGGCCCGGCCTGCGTACGTACCTGCCCGACCAACGCCATAACGCTGGTGACCGCCGGGTCGATGCGCCATGCCAGCGAACTGAAAAGGATAAATGCGATGAATGCTTTTGATCAGGATGCGCAGCTGTTTAGCCAGCCCAACCTGAGCGCCGGTAGCTCGCTAAGGGAGCCAAAACCATGATCGCTTCACTGCTTAATGCGCCCACCCTGTTGTCGCTGGCGCTTATGGCTTATCTGCTGTGCGCGCTGGCGGGCTGGTTACTCAGGGCATGGCCGGCTTTCGCCTGCGGTGTGCAGGGGTCGGTCAGCGCGCTGGCAGCGCTACTGGCCACCGTTGCCGCCGGGCTAATGCTACCGCTGTCGGCGCCGGTTGCCGCTGACCTGCCGTGGTTGCATTTCCCGGTTGAATTTAGCGCGCTGAATGCGCTGTTACTGCTGGCGATTTCTCTGCCAGCGCTGTTTAGCGCATTATACAGCACCGCAGCCAGCAGCGCGGCGGCGGCGAAGAAAAGCGCACGCAGCGCCGCGCCGATCAACCTGATGCTGGCCGCGCTCACTGCCGCTATTCTGGCGGCGGATGCCCGCTGGCTGGTGCTATTGATCGAAGTGGCGGCACTGTGCGCTTATTTCCTTACCGTGCTGGATGGCGACAGCAAAAGCCGCCGCGCCGCCCTTAACCAGTTTCTGTTTTCCCGCTGCGGCACCCTGTGTCTGATACTGGCCTTTACATTACTGTGCCATGCCACCGGCAGTAGCACGCTGGCGCTGGCCCGTACCCTACCGCTCTCTGCCGCGCTGCAATCCACCGTATTTATTCTGGCGCTGATCGGTTTTGGCATTTATGCCGGGGTGATCCCGCTACATGGCTGGGTGCCGCAGTCACATTCGTCGGCTGCGCCGCAGGCGGCTGCGCTGTTCTCCGGCGCGCTGATGAAAATCGGGGTGATGGGGATCGTGAAAATCGGGCTGGATCTCCTCGGTACTCCGCCGCTGTGGTGGGGCGTTGTGGTACTGGCGCTGGCGCTGATCACCGCGTTTATCGGGGGTTTATATGCCCTGATGGAACACGATTTGCGCCGTCTGCTGGCTTATCACACGCTGGAAAATATCGGCATTATTTTGCTGGGTATCGGCGGCGCGATGCTGGGCGTGGCGTTGCAGATGCCCGCTTTTGCCGCGCTGGCGCTGCTGGCAGGGTTATTCCATCTGGTTAATCACAGCCTGTTTAAGACCGCGCTGTTATTAGGTGCCGGGGCGATTGAACAGCAGACCGGGATAAAAGATATCGAGAAGCTGGGTGGCCTGGCGCGTCGTATGCCGTGGATCGCCGCCGCAATGCTGGTCGCGCTGATGTCGATGGCCGCCCTGCCGCCGCTTAATGGCTTTGCCAGCGAATGGCTGCTGTATCAGTCGCTGTTTCAGCTCAGTGCCGGTCACAGCATTATCGGCCGGCTGATCGGGCCACTGCTGGCGGTCGGTCTGGCCCTCACTGGCGCGCTGGCGCTAATGTGTATCGCCAAGGTGTTTGGCGTCACCTTCCTCGGCGCCCCACGTAGTGATGGCGCTGCCAGCGCCGGGCGTCTCCCTTTACCCGTCACCTTCAGCCTGCTGATGCTGGCATTGCTATGTCTGCTGATCGGTATCGCCGCCCCGTGGATCACCCCGCTGCTGGCTGGCGTGGCGTCATCGGTGCTGCAACTCCCTCTGCTGGCGGTCGGCCAGCGCGGCGTACTGTATACGGCGACGGCGGCGGTCTCTCCGGCGATGATCGCCATTTTGCTGCTGTCGCTACCGTTACTGCCGCTGCTGCTTGCCAGCCTGTTGCGCGGTGCGCGTTTGCCGGAACGTCTGCGCGGCGATGCCTGGGCCTGCGGTTACGGGCACTCAGCGGAGATGGTGGTCACCGCCAGCGGTTTTGCCCAGCCGCTGCGGGTGATGTTTGCGCCACTGTACCGCCTGCGTCGTGTGGCGACGGCAGAACGGCTGGCCAGCGTAGTGCATGGCGGCTGGCTGGCAACCCTGTGCCATCGTCTGGCGTTTATCGAGCTGGCCACGCTGTTGGTTATCACTTTTGCCTGAGGAATTGACTATGGCTTTCCCCACTTTACTTGCCTGGCCGCTATGGCCGCTGGCCCTGCTGCAGGCACTGATGTTACTGGCGCTGGCGCCCTGGTTTGCCGGGTTTAATCGCGTGCTGCGCGCAAAAATGCACAGCCGTCGCGGTCCCGGGGTACTGCAGGAATATCGCGATATCGCGAAACTACTGAAACGCCAGAGTGTCGCGCCTGCGGCATCCGGTATGGCATTTCGCTGTATGCCCTATCTGCTGATCGGCGGCCTGCTGGTGATTGCCACCGCCCTGCCAGTGGTGACTTTCGCCACACCACTCGGCGCGGCGGGCGACTTACTGACGGTGATTTATCTGTTCGCCGTGGTACGTCTGGTGTTCGCCCTTGCCGGGCTGGATACCGGCAGCACTTTTACCGCCCTGGGCGCCAGCCGCGAAGCGGTACTTGGCGTACTGGTGGAACCCATTCTGTTACTCGCGCTGTGGGTTGCCGCTCTGGTTGCCGGCTCTACCAGTCTGAGCGCCATCAGCCGCACGGTGGCGCACTGGCCGCTCGCTTCCAGTCTGACGCTGCTGCTGGCCGGACTGGCCTGCGCGTTCGCCACTTTTATTGAAATGGGCAAATTGCCGTTTGATATGGCTGAAGCGGAACAGGAGCTGCAGGAAGGTCCGCTAACGGAGTATTCCGGCGCCGCGCTGGGGGTCCTGAAACTGGGGATCAGCCTGAAACAGCTGGTGGTTCTGCAGCTGTTTGCCGGTCTGTTCCTGCCGTTTGGTCTGGCAGAGCGTCTCGCTGCCGGGCCACTTTTACTGGCACTGATCCTGTGTCTGCTGAAATTAATTATCGCGGTACTGCTGATTGCGCTGATTGAAAACAGCGTCGCCCGGCTGCGCTTTCTTAAAACCTCCCGCGCCACCTGGGCGGGATTCGGACTGGCGTTTCTGGCGCTGGTTTCCTGGCTGGTTGCGGGCTGACCGGGCATTTTTCTGCTCCCGCCGCGGCGGGAAGAGGCTATGTAATGAGTGAGATAAATACCGAATTAAACCGCAATCCGGTTGGATTGCACTATCTGGCGGCACTGGAAAAACAGTTCCCTTCCGCGCTGGTCGACAGTAGCTGGCAGACCGATACCCAGGCTACCGTCACCATCAAACTGAATGCCCTGCCGGAAGTCGTGGAGTGGTTGTACTACCAGCAGGGCGGCTGGCTGTCGGTGCTGTTTGGTAATGATGAACGCACACTGTGCGGCAACTACGCGCTGTACTATGTGCTGTCGATGGAACAGGGCGTGAAGTGCTGGATCACTATCCGCGCCGAAGTTGACCCGATTTCACTGGAATTCCCTTCGGTGACCCCGCGGGTGCCTGCTGCGGTCTGGGGTGAACGCGAAGTGCGTGATATGTACGGGTTGCGACCGGTGGGGCTGCCTGATGAGCGTCGTCTGGTGCTGCCGGATGACTGGCCGGACGATCTCTGGCCGTTGCGCAAAGATGCCATGGACTATCGTCAGCGCCCGGCGCCGACCAGCGATATGGAAACCTATCCGTTTATTTCCGCTACCAAAGCCGACAATAAAATCGTGCCGATCGGCCCGCTGCACGTCACTTCTGACGAACCCGGCCATTTCCGTCTGTTCGTTGACGGTGAAGATATTATTGATGCCGATTACCGACTGTTTTATGTCCATCGCGGTATGGAAAAACTGGCGGAAACCCGCATGGGTTACAACGAAGTCACCTTCCTCTCCGATCGGGTATGCGGCATTTGCGGCTTTACCCACAGCGTGGCTTACACCTCCTCGGTGGAGAATGCCATGGGCATTGTCGTACCGGAACGGGCGCAGATGATCCGCTCAATTCTGCTGGAAATTGAACGCCTGCACAGCCATCTGCTTAATCTCGGCCTCGCCTGCCATTTTGTCGGTTTTGACTCCGGCTTTATGCAGTTTTTCCGCGTACGTGAGCTGTCGATGAAGATGGCGGAAATCCTCACCGGGGCACGTAAAACTTACGGCATGAATCTGATTGGCGGCATCCGCCGCGATATTCTGAAAGACGACATGATTCAGACCATTGCGCTGGCGGGTAGCATGCGCCGTGAGCTGGCCGACCTGACCGATATTTTGCTCAGCACGCCGAATACCGAACAGCGCAGCGTTGGTATCGGTTTACTCGATCCGCAGGTGGCGCGTGATTTCAGTAATGTTGGCCCGATGGTACGTGGCAGTGGTCATCGCCGCGATATGCGCCAGGACCATCCTTATGCCGGTTATGCCAAACTGCCGTTTGAACTGTGCAGTGAAACGGGTAACGACGTCTATTCACGACTGAAAGTACGCATTCACGAAGTGTTTAATTCGCTCAATATGATCGAGTTTGGTCTGCAATCGCTGCCCGCAGGGCCACTGGCCGTGGAAGGCTTTAACTATATTCCGCACCGCTTTGCGCTGGGATTTGCTGAAGCGCCGCGCGGTGATGATATCCACTGGAGCATGACCGGCGACAACCAGAAATTATTCCGCTGGCGCTGCCGTGCCGCAACCTACGCCAACTGGCCGACCCTGCGCTATATGTTGCGCGGCAATACGGTCTCCGACGCGCCGCTGATTATCGGCAGCCTTGATCCCTGCTACTCCTGCACCGACCGCATGACGGTGGTCGATGTGCGTAAAAAAACCTCGCTAGTTATCCCGTACAAAGAGATCGAACGCTACGGTATCGAGCGGAAAAACTCGCCGCTCTGACCGGAGGAACAACGCATGCTGAAACTGATTAAGAAAATCATCAAAACCGGGGGCGCAACGCTGGAATATCCGGCGAAACCGCTCGATCTGTCCGCCGACTTTCGCGGTAAGCCAGAGTATAACCCGCAGCAATGTATTGCCTGCGGCGCCTGCGCCAATGCCTGCCCGTCGAATGCACTAACCATGACCACGGCTGACGACGGCAATAGCCTGCGCTGGTCGCTGTTTTTGGGCCGCTGTATTTTCTGCGCCCGCTGCGAGGAAGTCTGCCCCACCGCCGCCATCAAACTGTCACAGCAGTTTGAACTGGCGGTATGGCGCAAAGAAGATCTGTTTGAAACCGCCGACTTTGCGGTCTGCCACTGCCAGCAATGTGGTCAGCCCTATGCGCCGCAGAAAGAGATCGACTTTGCGCTGGCCCTGCTGCAGGAGAACCAGGGACTCAGCGCGCAGGAAATGGAAAACCATCGCCGCCAGTATGAAACCTGCCCGGCCTGCAAACAGCAACAGCATTTGACGCCGGCATCACGGATTAATATTGGCCGCCACCTGACCAGCGGGAGCCGGTTATGACTCAGACACTGATTGGCCCGCGCGATGCGAATGGTCTGCCAATACCGATCACGCTCGACCAGAGCATCGCCAAACTGAAAACCACGCTGTTGCAGGATATTCGCCGGTCCGCCTACGTCTATCGCGTTGACTGTGGCGGCTGTAATGGTTGCGAAATTGAAATTTTCGCCGCGATTTCCCCGCTGTTTGATGCCGAACGTTTCGGTATCAAAGTGGTGCCGTCGCCGCGTCATGCCGATATTTTGCTGTTTACCGGCGCCGTTACCCGTGCAATGCGCGTTCCTGCCCTGCGCGCCTGGAACTCCGCCCCGGATCCTAAAATCTGTATCTCTTATGGCGCCTGCGGCAACAGCGGCGGCATCTTCCATGACCTGTACTGCGTCTGGGGCGGTACCGACAAAATTGTCCCGGTTGATGTCTATATTCCCGGCTGTCCGCCAACCCCTGCCGCCACCATTTATGGCTTCGCCATGGCGCTGGGGCTGTTGGATCAAAAAATTAAAGGCCAGCAGCACGATGAGACCGCGGGCGTGGCGGCGGCGCTGTTACATCCACAGATCCCGCAGCCGTTGCGCGTGTTACTCGATCGCGAAGCCCGGCGGATGGCCGGTTACCGCTATGGCCGTCAGATCGCCGATCAGTTTATGCAGTTGCTGGTCGAAGACGACGCGCGGCAAGTCGATAAGCGTGTGGATGATTTCCTCGCCGACCGCGGCGATCTGCGCCTGAATGAAATCGTCGGCAGTTTAATGCACATCTATCAACAGGTGCGCAATGGCGAGGTGCGGTTATGAATGACCAGCGCTACGCCCGCCACCAGCCGCACGCCGGAGACCGCTACTTCGGTAGCGGAAAAGTGGTGTTCTACGCGCTGCACAGCAAATTTGTTGATGAAAAGAGCGTGCAGGCGCAAACATCGCCAAAAGCCCGGGAGGTGGTCTATTACAGCCTGGCGATTGGTCATCATCTTGGGGTGATTGACTGTCTGAAAGCGCAACTGGTCTGCCCGCAGGCAGACTATCAACAGTGGCTGGAAACCTTACCGCTAAACAGCGAGGCGCGCCGTAAGCTGGCTGGCGTACAGCAGTTTGGTGAAATCAACATCGATAACAGCCACACCCACCTGCTGGCCTGCGCCCTCAGCAAAGCGATGCCAGTGATGAATGAACAGCAACAGGGCTGGAGCCAGCAACTGATCGCGCTATTGCAGCAAATCGAAAATGAGCCGGCAGTCTATCTGCTGGTAAGGAAATACGATGCCTGAAAACAAGGTTCTGTTGTGTGTCGGTAACAGCCTGATGGGCGATGACGGCGCCGGTCCACACCTGGCCGGGTTGTGCAGCGCCAGTGCGCTTCCCGGCTGGACGGTCATTGACGGCGGCGTCGCGCCAGAGAACGACGTGCACGTTATTCGTGAGCTGAACCCGGCACAGCTGGTGATTGTCGACGCCACCGAAATGGCGCTGCAACCCGGCGAGATGCGCATCATAGATGAACATGACATCCCCGAAATGTTCATTATGACCACGCATAACATGCCGCTGACTTTTTTGATCGAGCAGCTTCGTCAGAGTATCGACTGTATTACCTTTGTCGGCATTCAGCCGGATGTGGTGGCGTTTTACTATCCGCTCAGCGAAGCGGTGGAGCAGGCGGTGTCACGACTGCATCACCTGCTGCTGCAGGGAGATATTACGGCACAGATCGCCCGTTTCCAGGCGGTGACCGTTGTCTGACTTCGCCTCGTCAGATCTGTCGACAGGGTGTCGATGTCAGCTGTCAGTGACACTTTCTTTTCGTCACTATGGCAGCATCGAAAATAACTCGTTGTTTTTAAATGAGATAAAAAACCAAACGGCCTGGCATGTTTTATGCGTAGCACCCGTCAGAAAGTTATTGCAACGCTGGTCACCGCTGGCGTCAGTCATAGTCAATATCAACAGAACCAGGAGTAGAGGATGAACCGGTTCATTATCGCCGATCCGAAAAAGTGCATCGGCTGCCGTACCTGTGAAATTGCTTGCGTTATGGCGCATAGCGATTCGCAAGATATCTCGCTGCTGAACGCCGCCACATTCGCCCCACGGCTGCATGTGATCAAAGGAGTGAACATCAGCACCCCGGTGTTATGTCGCCAGTGTGAAGACGCACCTTGCGCCAATGTCTGCCCTAATGGCGCCATCAGCCGGAGCAACGATCATGTACAGGTGATGCAGGAACGCTGCATCGGCTGCAAAACCTGTGTCGTCGCCTGCCCTTACGGCGCGATGGAAGTGATCACCAAACCGGTGTTTCGCCAGAACGGCGCCGCCCTGACGACCAGTTCGGACAAGGCGGAGGCGCATAAGTGCGATCTCTGTCAGGGCCGTGAACAGGGTCCGGCCTGCATGGAAATTTGCCCGACCAAGGCGTTGTACGCCATCGACCGTAATCTGTTGCAGGAGATGAACAGCGAGAAGCGCCGCCGCGCCGCGCTGGATAGTACCTCCCCGCTGCTGTTTTAACCTCGGAAAGAGGAAGGAAGATAATGAAAAAAATTACCACTGTCTGCCCATACTGTGGAGCGGGCTGTAAAATGAATCTGGTGGTGGATAACGGCAAGATTATTCGTGCCGAAGCGGAAAATGGCGCAACCAATCAGGGTGAGCTGTGCCTGAAGGGGTATTACGGCTGGGATTTCCTTAACGATACCAAATTGCTTACGCCGCGCCTGACACAACCCCTGATCCGTCGTGAAAAAGGCGGCAAATTTTCCGCCGTCAGCTGGGACGAAGCGATCCGCTATACCGCGCAGCGGCTGAAAGAGATCAAACAAAAATATGGTCCGCGCGCCATTATGCACACCGGCTCTTCACGCGGTACCGGTAATGAAACTAACTATGTCATGCAGAAATTTGCCCGGGCAGTGATCGGCAATAATAATGTCGACTGCTGCGCACGCGTCTGCCATGGTCCATCCGTAGCCGGTTTACAGGCCACGCTGGGTAACGGCGCCATGAGCAACTCTATCGGCGATATCGAAAATTCAAAATGCCTGCTGGTGATCGGCTATAACTGCGCCGATTCACACCCGATTGTCGCCCGTCGGGTGATCAAAGCGAAAGAAAACGGCGCCCGGGTCATCGTCTGCGATCCCCGCCGTATTGAAACCGCACGCATTGCTGACCAGCACCTGCAAATCAAAAACGGCTGCAATATGGCGCTGGTGAATGCATTCGCCTACACGCTAATCGAAGAAAATCTGTATGACCACGATTACGTCGCCAAATACACCGAAGGGTTTGAGGCATACCGTGAGCATCTGGCGAACTACTCACCGGAAGCCGTTGAAGCGCAGACCGGTGTCACCGCCCAGCAAATCCGTCAGGCAATGCGCACCTACGCCAGCGCCCCTTCGGCCACCATTATGTGGGGCATGGGCGTCACCCAGTTTGGTCAGGCGGTAGACGTGGTAAAAGGTCTTGCCAGCCTGGCGCTGCTGACCGGTAACCTTGGCCGGGCTAATGTCGGCGTCGGTCCGGTACGTGGTCAGAACAATGTGCAGGGCGCCTGTGATATGGGCGTACTGCCGAATGAATTCCCGGGCTATCAGTCAGTCACCGATCCGGCGGTGCGCGCCAAATTCGCCAAAGCCTGGGGGATTGATGCGGAGAAAATGGATGCGGAAGTGGGCTACCGCATTACCGAAATCCCGCATCTGGTGCACGAAGGCAAAGTGAAAGCCTACTATATTATGGGTGAAGACCCGTTACAGACGGAGGCCGATCTCGGACTGGTGCGCGGGGCATTTGAAGAGCTGGAGTTTGTGGTGGTGCAGGACATCTTTATGACCAAAACCGCCGAACAAGCCGATGTCATTTTACCGTCCACCTCCTGGGGTGAACATGGCGGGGTATTCTCCTGCGCCGACCGCGGTTTCCAGCGCTTTGAAAAAGCCATTGAGGCGAAATATAATGTGAAACGCGACTGGGAGATCATCAGTCTGCTGGCCACCGAACTGGGTTATCCGATGCACTATAACGATAACCAGCAGATCTGGGACGAGATGCGTGAACTCTGCCCGCTATTTTATGGCGCGACCTATGAAAAAATGGGGCGTCTGGGCCATATCCAGTGGCCATGTCCGACCCTTGATCACCCGGGCACACCGTTCCTGTATCAGGATAACCACTTCACCACGCCGAGCGGCAAAGGTCAGCTGTTTGCGGCTGAATGGCGCGCGCCGGCCGAAGTCCCTGATGAGAGTTACCCGCTGGTGCTGTGTACCGTGCGCGAAGTCGGCCACTACTCCTGTCGTTCCATGACCGGCAACTGCGCCGCATTGCAAACGCTGGCCGATGAGCCAGGCTTTGTGCAGATCAATCCACAAGATGCTGCGGTGCTGGGTATCCATGACCAGCAACTGGTCTGGGTCGCTTCGCGCCGCGGTAAAGTCATTACCCGCATTAACTTTAATGAACGTATTAATGTGGGCGCCGTCTATATGACCTATCAATGGTGGATCGGTGCCTGTAATGAGCTGACCCAGGAGAATCTGGATCCGATCTCCAAAACGCCGGAGACCAAATACTGCGCGGTGAAACTGGAACCTATCGCTGACCAGCGCTGGGCCGAGAACTATGCTCAACAGGCTTACAGCGAGATGAAAGCCCGTCTGCGCAGCGCGGTAGAAGATGTCGGTGTGGCCGGTCTCTGAACGACAACAACCACGGGCGCAGGCTACTGCGCCCCTGCCGGGTCGCTCGCGGCGACAGGCTAAACCATGTGCCATTGGCAGGTGATGAAATTGTCTGGTATGTCAGATTCCGGCTTGCTGGTTCGTGTCAGAGGTAAAGTACAGGGCGTTGGTTTCCGCCCTTTTATCTGGCAACTTGCCCGTCGTTTACAGCTCCAGGGTGAGGTGCACAACGATAATGACGGTGTTGAGATCCGGCTGCTACAGCCGCTAAACGTCGATAATTTTCTGCGTGAGATGCAGCAACAGTGTCCGCCACTGGCGCAGATTGACAGCATCAGCCTGTCCCCTTTTTCCTGGCTCAGCCGTCCGGCTGAGTTTCATATTCTTCACAGCCAGTACGGCACCATGAATACCCAGGTGATACCCGATGCGGCCACCTGCCCGGACTGCTTACGCGAAATGAACGACGCGACTGACAGGCGTTATCACTATGCGTTTCTTAACTGTACCCACTGCGGTCCGCGCTTTACGCTGATCCACCAGATGCCCTACGATCGTGCCGCCACGTCGATGGCCCCCTTTCCCCTGTGCGCAGCCTGCGCCGAAGAGTATCGCGACCCTGCCGACCGGCGATTTCACGCCCAGCCGGTGGCCTGCCCGGATTGCGGGCCGCAACTGTATGCCGCCACGGCCGACGATCGGCTGCTGGCCACGGCCGACGCGGCTCTATTGCTGGCGGTAACAACCTTACGCTCAGGCGGGATTGTGGCCATCAAAGGGGTGGGCGGCTTTCATCTCGCCTGTGATGCCACTTCAGCAGCGGCGGTAGCCCGGTTACGCGCGCGCAAAAGACGCCCCGGCAAACCGCTGGCGGTGATGCTGCCTGACTGTCACTGGCTGGCAGCCTGTACCGATGTCAGCGCGCTTGATCCGCTACGGGCGCTGTTACAGTCCGCGGCCGCACCGATTGTACTGGTTCCTCAGGCGCAGAGTTCCCCCCTGTGTGCCGCGATTGCCCCTGGCCTGCATGAGGTGGGGTTGATGTTGCCCTCCTCTCCACTGCAGCATTTACTGATGCAGCAAATAAACCTGCCGCTGGTGATGACTTCCGGTAATGCGGCAGGTCACGCACCGGCGCTGACTAACGCGCAGGCGCTAAGCCAGTTGCACGATATTGCCGACTTATGGCTACTGCACGATCGGGAAATTGTGCAACGGGCGGATGACTCGGTGGTGAGATTCAGCGTCAGCGGTACGGAAATGTTGCGCCGCGCGCGCGGCTTCGTACCGGATGCTATTGAACTGCCGCCGGGCCTGGTCGCCGCTTCGCCGTTACTGGCGGTGGGCGGCGATCTGAAAAATACCTTTTGTCTGATCGAAGGTCGCCAGGCGCTGCTCAGTCAGCATCTTGGCACCCTGGAGAACAGTGATATTTTCCGGCAGTGGCGGCAGACAGTGGATCACTTTTCCCGTCTGTTTCACTGCGTTCCACAACATCTGGCCTGCGATGCCCATCCGGCCTATCTCAGCCATCAGTGGGCACAGCAGCAGCCGCTGGCCATAACGCAGGTTCTGCACCACCATGCGCATATGGCCGCCTGTCTGGCGGAGCATCACTGGCCGCTGGATGGCGGAGCGGTAATTGGGCTGGCGCTGGATGGCATCGGTTACGGCGCCGACGGCGAGTTGTGGGGGGGAGAATGTTTGCAGCTTGATTACCGGCAATGTGAACGTCTCGGCGGGCTACCGGCGGTGGCGCTGCCGGGCGGCGAACGCGCGGCGCAGCAACCCTGGCGTAATCAGCTGGCGCAGTGGCTGCGCTTTGTCCCCGACTGGCAGCAACGACCTGAAGCCACTACGCTATTAAACCAGCCGTGGCAAACGCTGGCAAAAGCTATCTCGGGCGGCATTAACGCGCCGCTTGCTTCCTCTTGCGGTCGTCTGTTTGATGCGGTTGCCGCCGCATCAGGCTGTGCGCCTGAGACGCTAAGCTGGGAAGGTGAAGCCGCCTGCCATCTGCAGGCGCTGGCGCAACAGGCGCAGGGGCAGCCTCACCCCATCCGGTTTGAACTGCTGTTCAGCGCGCAGGGAATGACGCTCGATCTGGCTGGTTTCTGGCGACAATGGCTCGACTGGCCGGCAACGCGCGCTGCCCGCGCATGGGCATTTCATGACGCGCTGGCGCAAGGACTGGCCGCGATGGCGCATCATGCCGCCCGTCAGCGCGGCCTGAATACCGTAGTACTTGGCGGCGGGGTGATCCATAACGCCTTGCTACTTGACTGCCTGCGCCGCCATTTAGCTCCATTGCAGATCCTGGTACCACGGGCCATTCCGGCCGGTGATGGCGGACTGGCGTTTGGTCAGGCCGTAGTGGCCTGCGCCCGCCTGCAGGCATCAATCTCTTCGCACTCAAATAAGGACTCTCATGCTTAACTCCGCATTTTTCCGCAGCCAGCGGCGCGCCTGCTGGCTGCTGCTCGGACTGGTTACGCTTAATGTTGTCGCGTGGATCTGGGCTTTCGCCCTGTTCAGCCAGCATGCCGGGCTGATCGCCGCCGCCGTGCTGGCTTATGGCTATGGTTTGCGTCATGCCGTGGATGCCGACCATATCGCCGCCATTGACAACGTCACCCGTAAGCTGATGCAGCAGGGGCAGCGCCCGATCGCTATCGGCGCTTATTTCTCTCTCGGCCACTCCAGTATTGTGGTACTGGCCTGTGTGGCTATCGCCGCCACTTCACTGCTGTTCGGCGATAAAATCGACTGGCTGCATCAGTATGGCAGCACCATCGGCACCCTGGTCTCTTCCCTGTTTTTATTGCTAATGGCAATGGTGAATGCGGTGATCCTGCGTGATGTCTGGCGGCGTTTTCAGCAGGTCAAAAGTGGCGCGCCATTCGCTCAGTATGATGATCTGACCATGCATCAGGGTGGCATAATGACCCGGCTGTTCCACTTTGCCTTTAAGCTGGTCAACCGCAGCTGGCAAATGTATCTGGTTGGTTTTCTGTTCGGACTGGGATTTGATACGGCGACCGAGATTGGTCTGCTGGGCATTTCAGCGGCCGGTGCGTCGTCCGGTATGTCGGTGTGGAGTATTATGGTGTTTCCGGTGCTGTTCGCCAGCGGCATGGCGTTAATCGACTCACTCGACAACTTTGTTATGGTCGGCGCCTACGGCTGGGCGTTTGATAAACCGGTGCGTAAGCTCTATTACAATATGACCATCACCGCCACCAGCGTAGCGGTCGCCCTGTTTATCGGCGGGCTGGAGGCGCTGGGTTTGCTGGCGGACAAATTTGACTGGCATCAGGGCCCATGGCTGATTATCGATAGTCTGAACAGCAATATGGCCAGCGTCGGCTATGGCGCCATCGCCGTTTTCATCATTTTCTGGCTAATTTCGCTGCTTAATTACCGGCAAAAAGGCTATGACCAGTTAGGAGGCTGACCGCCATCCGGCATATCGCTGCCAGCGTTACAGTGACTGCGATATGCCGCCCGGCGCGGTTAACCGGCGCAGCGATTAAAAGGGGATTCCCCTTTTAATAGCTTATCGATAATATCCAGCACCGCTTCGTCATTGTTATGCCCCGCCTGATAACGCGCGACCCGTTTGATCTCCTCGCTGGCATTGGCCATGCTGAAACTGTAACCCGCCTGCGCCAGCATCTCGCGATCGTTACCGCTGTCACCGATCGCCACTACCTGCTGGCTGGAAATCCCCCACCTCTGCTGTAGCACTTGCAGTCCGTGCGCTTTATGAGTACCGGGAATAATCAGGTCAACAAAACCAAACCCGCTGGTTACCGGGGTCAACGTGCCATTCAGCGCGCGACTGAGATGTGCTTTGACCTGCGGAATATGATGATCTTCCAGCGTCAGCGCGATTTTAAAAATATCATCGCCAATCTCCTCCATCTGTTGATAACGCTGCAGACGGTGGTAATGCCGCGACATCAACGCCACCACGCTGTCAGGTGCGCTCTGGTGTAACCATGCGGTTTGTTTTCCGCAGACTACAGTATAGAGATCGCGGAACTGCTCAAGTTCCCGCAGGATATTCACCACCTGGCTACGCGGAATATGGCCGCAAAAAACCTGCTGACCTTCGCTGATCACCCAGGCGCCATTTTCCGCCACAAACGAAATTTCCCCGGCAATATCAGGAAAAAAACTCAGTAGTTGGTAATACTGATTGCCACTGGCGACCACAAAGCGTATCCCCTGCTGGCGCATTGACTGGTACTGCTGCTGAAAACGTTGTTTGTTATAGGTTTTATCCTCACTGAGGAAGGTCCCGTCCATATCGACTGCGACTAATTTTACTGACACGCCCGCACCTGTTAGCTGAGTGGAATTAATAGTGATAAAAGTTTACCAGGCAGAAAAAGCTTTAGGATAATTCTATGCAAAAAAGGGGAGCATAACACTATGCAAAAAAGGGGAGCATAACAGGGATGTATCTTACGGAATCGATCCCCTTTTCTCCCCCCTCTGCCCTGCGGCGTGGTAATGGTCAGGCAGTGATGCCCGCCGTCGTAAAGGAACACGCGGGAAGGATAAAACCTGAGAGCAACAGAAAAAGTTAAAGACAGGTCACCGGCGAAAGTGACCCGTCTTTATTACTGCGCTACATTTTACACTACAACTTGCATAACAACGATATTGTGAGTGGCTTGCTCAGAACCATTTCACCGCACTAATTTAGCAGGTTAAAATTATTTATGTCGTCAATGTATTGCTACCGTACTGTAATTCTACTGTAAAAGATTAGCCTGTAAATAGAACGCATAAAAAAACCACCTGATAACAGGTGGTTGAATATTTTTCGCCAGACGATTTCCCCGCGATTTAATAGCCCGGGCTCAGTCTGGGCTATTACCAGGTTTTGCCAATATTAAACTGGAACTGTTCCGCTTTATCATCCTGATATTTTTTAATCGGTAATGCATAGGAGAAAACAAGCGGCCCTAATGGCGACTGCCACTGCAAAGCAAAACCGGCCGAAACGCGGATTGTCATCGGATCACTGTAGTCCGGAATACCCGCGGCGGTGGTTTGCGCGGTGTTTTCCCAGCCGGTATCCCAGACATTACCTGCGTCAATAAACAGAGAAGTACGCAACGCGCTTTCATAACGTTCGCTGATAAACGGCGTTGGAACAATTAATTCAGCACTGGCAATCGCCATGGCGTTACCGCCAACCGCATCGTCAGAGCTTTCCACCGGGCAGGCGCTATAGCTGCTTTCACTGCCATTGCAGCGATAGTAAGCGGCCTTTGGACCCACGGTATTGGTCGAGAAGCCCCGGATCGAACTGGAGCCGCCGGCATTAAAATTATCGTAGAACGGTACTTCATTGCCGCCGAAAGCACCGGCATAGCCGGCCTTAGTCCTGCCCATTAACACCCAACGGTGATCGTCGCTCAGCGGCAGATAGCCGTTAGCCGTAAAGGTACTTTTATAATAACTGTTGGTTGATCCCGGGATGGTTATTTTGGTATTAAAGTTGGCAGTAATACCGGAGGTGGGAAAGAAACCACGATCAAGAGAATTATAACTCCAGCCAAGATTAGTGAACAGATCGTTCGCGGTAAATGTCACATCACTGGAACCATCATCATCGACAGTACGGGTGGTTACCGCTGGATTAACGCCATTAGCCTTAAGGTATTTCCACATTGAAACTTGCGGCGACATATTGCTTAATTTATTATAGACATAATCAAGCCCCAGATTTAAATGGTTGTTCTCATTCACCGGAAAGCTTAAGGTACTGCCAAGACCAAAACTCTTCAGGTTATATTCTGATAAGTCATTATCTTCCGCACTATAATCATTATAAAATATTTTTCCCCCAAGGCTGACGCCATCGACGGTAAAATAGGGTTGAGTGGCGGAGATTTCCACATAACTCTGATAATCATTTTTCGTCCCGGTGAAACTGACAGTATCGCCGGTTCCCAGCCAGTTATCCTGACTGACGCCAACCTGGAAACTGACCCCGCTGTCGGTGCCAAAACCAATACCAAAATTAAACGTACCGGTATTGCGTTCTTTGACTTTATATAGCACGTCAACCTGATCGTCAGAGCCCGCGACGCGCTGAGTATCGATGTCGACCGTTTCAAAGTAGCCCGTCCGGTTTAAGCGCTCTTTACCCTTCTCGACCAAATCGCTTCCCAGCCAGGCCCCTTCCATCTGCCGCATCTCACGGCGCAACACCGAATCTTTGGTGGTATCATTACCGGAGAATCGGATATGGCGCACATAGAAGCGCTTTCCGGCATTGACGTGGAAATTGACCCTGACGGTTTTATCTGCCTCATTGATTTCCGGTTGCGTGTTCACCTGAGGATAAGCATAACCATAGCGGCCCAGTATTTCCTTTATTTGATTCTCTTTTTTAGTTATCACTGCCGCACTGTACAACTCTCCCGGAGCGATGGCGCAGGCGACTTCAATTTCTGCTGCATAACCGGCCATATTGCCGTCGACTTTAACCCCGGAAATCTTATATTTCCCACCCTCAGCAATGCTGATGGTGATATACAGGGATTTTTTATCCGCTGTCATGCTCACCTGTGCCGATTCAACTGTGAAATGGGCATAGCCGCGATTTAAATAAAAGCTTTTAATCGCTTCAATATCTGCCGCCAGCTTCTGTTTCTGATATTTTTGATCGCTGGTTAAATTCCACCACGGAACATCATCACGCAACTGCATTTGCGACAATATTTCCTCTGTAGAGAAATCATTATTGCCAATCAGGTTAATTTGCCTGATCTTTGCGGATACCCCTTCGACAAAGATCAGCTTTAAATCGACACGATTGCGTGGTAAAGGGGTAGTTGTCGCCTGAACTTTAGCCTGGTACTTACCCACACTGTAATAATAGTCCTCCAGACCATTTTCGATCGTCGCCAGCGTTGCGCGGTCTAATGATGCGCCGACAGTGACGCCGGAAGCCTGCAGGTTTTGCCTGAGCTGATCTTCCTTTACGGCTTTATTACCATAAAATGTAATATTAGCGATAGTTGGTCGCTCTTTTACCACCACGGTTAACGTATTCTTATCAGTTAATAACTGAATATCGTCAAAATTCCCGGTCGCATACAGAGAACGAATAATATTGCGCATATCCTCCTCGCTTAGAGTATCGCCCACCCGCACAGGCATACTCAGCAACATTGCCCCCGGAGTCACTTTCTGCAGCCCTTCAAAATGAATGTCTTTTAGCAAAAAATCATCGGCGCCGTAGGTGGCTGTCGCTACGAATAGCAGAAAGGCCAACAAATTTTTCTTCATGGATTAAAACTAGCCCTATAATAAATGGTATTTAGCATGGCTTTATTTTGATAAAACCTGTATCTGGCAGGTTAACTGCCGATGACTTGTGTTTATATTTAAAAATAATCATCTTAAATGACAGTAATAACTTACAAGAATTCATTGGAAAGCATGCTTTTTCCAAATTATTACATTAGCAAGACATAATATTTTCAATTAATTTTCGGCATTAAAACCCGCAACGCCAGGTTAATAGAAACAGATAAACAGTATTTCTTTCACCGCGGACGGCGTTTCTCCGCGGCAAAATCCTGCCCCCTTCCTTACTGGCTTTCCCGCCGCTGCAACCTCAACCACTGCGTTCACTTCAGCTTCATTCCCTGCCACAATCAATCGAAATAAAAGATTTTATCTTTCATTTAACCTTTTATTTGAAAGGTAAATGCTTCATTTTGTGATCCATACGATTTTTTTAGATCCAACTTACGATCTAAATTGTATGCGCAATGAATAACAATCTGTAGCTGCTACCCACGCGAAGGAGTTTCACAATGATTGAAATCATCACACATGGAGCCGAATGGTTTATCGGACTGTTCCAGAAAGGGGGGGAAGTGTTTGTCAGTATGGTCACCGGCATCCTTCCGTTACTTATCAGCCTGCTGGTGATCATGAATGCGTTAATCGTGTTTGTTGGCCAGAAACGCATTGAAGCACTGGCCCAGCGCTGCGCCGGTAACCCCGTCTCACGCTACCTGTTACTGCCAGTCATCGGCACCTTTGTCTTTTGTAACCCGATGACCTTAAGCCTTGGGCGATTTATGCCGGAGAAATACAAGCCCAGCTATTACGCATCGGCGTCATACAGCTGCCACTCCATGAACGGATTGTTCCCGCATATCAACCCCGGAGAACTGTTCGTTTATCTCGGAATTGCCAACGGCCTTACCACCCTGCATCTGCCGCTGGGTCCACTGGCTGTCAGTTATCTGCTGGTCGGGATGGTGACGAACTTTTTCCGCGGCTGGGTAACCGATCTCACTACCTCGATTTTCGAAAGAAAAATGCGTATCCAACTTGACCGTCAGGTTCGTTTATAAGAGCGGAGAACAAAATGACTAACACAGTGGAAGTTCATAAGGGCGAAAGCGGCTGGGGTGGCCCCCTGTTTCTGAACCCGGTGCCAGGCAAAAAAATTATTTATGTCACCGCGGGCACCCGCCCGGCAATTGTTGACCGGCTAAAAGAGCTAACCGGCTGGGAAACCGTTGATGCTTTTAAAGAGGGTGAACCTCCGGCAGAAGAGATCGGCGTCGCCGTTATTGACTGCGGTGGCACACTGCGTTGCGGTTTGTACCCAAAACGCCGCATCCCCACTATCAACATCCATGCCACCGGTAAATCCGGTCCGTTAGCCCAATTTATCACCGAAGATATCTATGTCTCCGGCGTCAGAACCGGCGATATCCGGGCAACCACGGGCGGAACCACCCCGGTAGCGGCAGCACCGCAGGCAGAGAAATCGGCCGCGGCGCCCGCAGCCGTAGAGAGCAAAGGGCGCGATTATGACGCCAGCAAAAAAATTACCGAACAGAGCGACGGACTGCTGGCTAAAGTCGGGATGGGAATGGGCTCGGTGGTCGCAGTATTTTTTCAGGCCGGACGCGAAACCATCGATACGGTACTGAAAACCATTCTGCCGTTTATGGCGTTTGTCTCCGCACTGATCGGCATCATTATCGCGTCCGGTCTGGGTGATTTTATCGCCCATGGCCTGACGCCGCTGGCAAATAGCCCGTTTGGACTGGTGACGCTGGCGCTGATCTGCTCCTTCCCGCTGTTGTCACCTTTTCTCGGCCCGGGTGCGGTCATCGCGCAGGTTATCGGCGTGCTGGTCGGCGTACAGATTGGCCAGGGCACTATCCCGCCACATCTGGCGCTGCCGGCGCTGTTTGCCATCAACTCACAGGCAGCATGCGATTTCATCCCGGTTGGTCTGTCGCTGGCGGAAGCCCGTCAGGAAACCGTACGCGTGGGTGTGCCATCGGTGCTGGTAGGACGTTTTCTGACCGGCGCACCTGCCGTTCTGCTCGCATGGGCCGTATCGGGCCTTATTTATCAGTAAGTGACGGAAAGATTTATGAAAACTGTATATGAATCCACCTTCGTTTCTGTCGGCGATTGTGCCGGTGAAGCGCTTGATGACAACTTCTTCATTACCTTCGCGGAGGGAGCGCCAGCGGATGTCGCCGATTACTGCTTTATCCATCGTCCGCAAAGCCGTGGGGAAGCGCCTTTTCTTGCCGGATCGGTGATCACCATTGGCGACCATAGCTGGCCGGTTACCGCGGTCGGTGAAGTGGCGGCAGTCAATCTACGTGAACTTGGCCATATCACCGTGAAGTTTGACGGGGCCGCAGTTGCAGAGTTTCCAGGCACAGTGCATGTGGCAGGTAGCATCCCTGCCGCCATTGAACCCGGTCAGAAGTTTAGTGTTTTAAGTGAATAACAGGAGAAAGGAATGAGTCAGGTTGCTGTAGTTATCGGTGGTGGTCAGACGCTGGGCGCTTACCTGTGTAAAGGACTCGCCGAAGCGGGTTATCAAGTTGCGGTGGCTGACCTGAATGTTGGCAATGCCAGCGCAGTGGCGGCGGAAATTAACCAGGCTTATGGCCAGAACCAGGCATCAGGCTTCCAGGTTGATGCCACCAGTGAAGAGAGCGTCACGGCGCTGGCACGTGCGGTTGATGAAACCTTTGGCCGCGCCGATCTGCTGGTGTATAGCGCAGGTATTGCGAAAGCGGCCCCCATCACCCAGTTCATGCTTAACGATTTTGACAAGTCACTGCAGGTCAATCTCGTCGGCTATTTTCTCTGTGCGCGGGAATTCTCAAAACTGATGATTCGTGACGGTGCCGGCGGCAGAATCATCCAGATTAATTCAAAATCCGGCAAAGTTGGCAGCAAACATAATTCGGGTTATAGCGCGGCTAAATTTGGTGGCGTGGGGCTGACCCAGTCACTGGCGCTCGATCTGGCAGAGTATGGCATTACCGTTCACTCCCTGATGCTGGGTAACTTGCTTAAGTCACCGATGTTTCAGTCGTTGCTGCCGCAATATGCGGAAAAACTGGGCATTGAACCCGATCAGGTTGAACAGTACTACATCGATAAGGTGCCACTAAAACGCGGTTGCGATTATCAGGACGTGCTGAATATTCTGCTGTTTTATGCAAGTGATAAAGCCGCTTACTGTACCGGTCAGTCAATTAATGTTACCGGCGGGCAGGTGATGTTCTGACATAAGCCCGGCAGCCTACGCTGCCGGGCGCTTAGCGGAGATTTGAAGATGAATTCAGTCAATATGTTGATCTGTCTGGCGGCGGTGGCATGGAGCGGACAAATCGCCCTTGGCTGGCTGCAAATGAAGCGTTTCAACCGTGCGCTGGCGCAGCTCCCCGCCCAGGGACGGATCGGCATCGGCCGCTCAGCCGGACGCTTTATGCCGCGTGTACTGCTGGTGGTGAGTGTCGACAGCCATAACATCATCACCGACACTTTTGTTATGAAGGGCATCACGGTTTTTTCACGCCCGGCCCCCGAAGATAAGCTGCACGGGATGCGTGTTGAGAATATCGTGCCGGCGCAACTTTATCCTGACAATAAACCGATGCGCACCGCGCTGACATTAGCCATTACAAACAAAAGGTGATATCTTTCATTCTGAAAGATTTCTCTTCCCATGTCGATCGTGTTTGTACGAATGTGAAAGGAATCTGTCCGACCTCAGACAGGGAAAACAGGATGAAACCACTACAGCGACAGGCACTGATACTCGAATACCTTCAGGGTAAGGGGCGTACCACGGTTGAAGAGTTGATAGCTCACTTTGGTACTACCGGCACCACCATCCGCAAGGATCTTTCTCACCTGCAACAACAGGGTGCCGTCGTTCGCACTTACGGCGGGGTGATGCTCAACCGCGATGAAGGCGATCAGCCCATCGACCGCAAAACCTTTATCAATACTGAAAAGAAAAAGCAGATTGCACTGCTCGCCGCACAGCTGATCTCCGAAGGCGACTCACTGATATTCGATGCCGGCAGCACCGTTCAGCAGATGGTGCCCCACCTCGCCAAATTTAACAATATCACGGTGATGACGAACAGTCTGACGATCGTCAATGAACTGGTTGAGTTAAATAACGACCAGGTGATTCTGATGCCCGGCGGCACCTATCGCAGTACTTCCGCCTCCTTTCATGGCAGCCTGGCGGAATCGGCTTTCAGCCACTTCAGTTTTGACAAACTATTTATTGGCGCGGATGGTGTTGACCTGAATGCCGGGGTCACCACCTTTAATGAAGTATTCGCCGTTAGTCAGGCAATGTGCCGCGCCACCCAGAAAATAATCCTTCTTGTTGACTCCTCTAAATTCGGCCGCCGAAGTCCGAATGTGGTCTGCAGTCTCGACTCGGTGGATGTGCTGATCACCGACAGCGACATTCCTGACGATATTGCCGCACAACTGCGCGCCCGGGGAATTGACGTTATTATTGCCGGAGTCGAGTCAAACCATGCGTGAATTATTGATTAGCGCCGCCAGAGAGACGCTGCAAACTGAGATTAATGAAATTATCTCTCTGCCGGAAAGGATTGACGATCCTTTCGTTGACGCCTGTAAGCTGATACTGGCATGTCAGGGAAAAGTGATCGTCAGTGGGATCGGCAAATCCGGCCATATTGGCAAGAAAATCGCCGCCACCCTTGCCAGCACCGGAACTCCGGCGTTTTATGTTCATCCGGCCGAAGCCCTGCATGGCGATCTGGGGATGATTGCCGCTGGCGACGTGGTGCTACTGATCTCCTATTCCGGACATGCGGCTGAGTTTCGCCGCATGATGCCGCTATTACGCGCGCTACCGGTAGGCATTATCGCCTTTACCGGCAACCCGGAGTCGCCGCTGGCCTGCTCTGCCGACCACGTGATTAATATTCACGTTACGCGTGAGGCCTGCCCGCTTGGCCTCGCCCCCACCTGTTCCGCCGTCTGCACCCTGATGATGGGCGATGCGCTGGCGATTGCGCTGATGAAAGCGCGGAATTTTAGCGAGCATGATTATGCGCGTACCCATCCGGCAGGCAGCCTCGGCGCCCGCCTGCTCTGTCGCGTCGGCGATATTATGCGTAGTGGCGAGAAGATCCCGCAGGTTAGCCACGATGCCAGTATCACTGATGCCCTGTTTGAGCTGACCCGTACCGGGCTGGGGCTGGTGGCAGTAACCGATAGCCATCAGGCGCTGTGCGGCGTGTTTACCGACGGCGACCTGCGCCGCTGGTTGCTAACCGGCGGCAGCGTTAGCGGTGCGGTAACCGAGGCGATGACGGAGCAATGCCACACGCTGGTGCCGTCACAACTGGCGTCGGAAGCGCTGGCCATTTTTCACGAAAAGAAAATATCCGCAGCGCCGGTGTTGTCACCCGATCGGCGGGTTATTGGCGCCATCGGCACCCATGATATTCATGAAGCAGGGCTTTAATCGCGCGGTCTGAATCGCGGGCCGGTCAGTTCCGGCCCGCTTCGCGACACGCTATCGCAGCGGCGCTGTCAAGCTTTACGCGTCGAAAGCAGAATACTGGTTTCGGTAGTATTAATCCCTTCAATACGCCTGATGCGCCCGAGGATCTGATCAAAGCTTTCGAGGTTATCTGCCCGCAGCTCCACCAGCAGGTCCCACTTGCCATTGGTGGTATGCAGTGTATGCACCGCCGGCTCGCCGCGCAGTTGCTGCACTATCGCCGGGGCCTTCGCCCCCTCCACCGCCACGCTCATCCATGCCCGGATGCGGTTCTTTTCCACACCGGGGCGGATGCGGATGGTATAGCCGGTAATAATCCCGTCAACTTCCAGCGCCTCAATACGTTTCTGTACCGTAGCCCGGGAAATGCGCACTTTTTTCGCGATGTCCGTTATCGACATGCGCGCGTTTTCTCTTAGTAGAGCAAGGATCTGACGGTCGGTATCATTCATAGAAGCAATTTGATCGGCGTAAATAAGCAAAGTGTCAATTATCAGGACATTTTGCCCATATTTGCAACTATCTGAGGTCATTTCGTTTTTTCATACTGTGCATTCTGATGACCATAGTGAGAATTTTATGACAGCTTTTATTGATATGAGTGGTATGCGACGAGGGGTCATCCTCTCTGCGCTGGCTGCCGGGTTAAATCAACTGAGGGATCGCCTTCATCAGCATCGCCATCGCTGCCCGCACAATGGCGACCATTTGCGCAGCAAGCCGGAGTCACTGTAGCGATGCAAACCACCAATACCGTGCTGATGGTCAGGCCAACGGCTTTTACCGCTAATCCTGAAACCATGCGTAGTAACTCTTTTCAAAAACATCTGACCGGGATAACCGATATCGCCGCTAAAGCGCGGCAGGGGTTTGACGGCTACGCCAGCGCCCTCACCGCCGCCGGGATCACCGTCCATGTGGTCGACGATATCCGCGAACAGGCAACGCCTGATTCGCTGTTCCCCAATAACTGGCTTGCCATGACCGGCGACGGCACCATTTATACCTTTCCCATGGAAGCCATTAATCGCCGTCGGGAACGCCGTCAGGACATTATCGCCGATATCGCCAGCGATTTTATCGTGACCCGCCGTATCGATCTCTCGCAGCATGAATCACAGGGCTATTACCTCGAGGGAACCGGTTCGCTGATCCTCGACCATGAAAACAAGCTGGCGTATGCCTGTCGCTCTTCGCGCAGTTCATACGAGGTCGGGCGCGAGTTTGAACGCCTGTCCGGCTACCGCATCCACTGGTTTAACGCCCGTGACCGACAGCGGCAGCCGATTTATCACACCAATGTGATGTTAAGCGTCGGCCGGCGCTTTGCGATGGTCTGCCTGGAGGCGGTGCATGCTCCCGACGAGCGCGAACAACTGCTCGCCAGCCTGGGCGCCAGCGGTAAAACGGTGATAGCGGTGACATATGAACAGATGGCATCCTTCACCTGTAACGTACTGGAACTGTGCGATAGCCAGGGCTCACCGGTATATGCCATGTCCACCCGCGCCTGGCAGGCTTTTACCCCGCCACAGCAGCAGACGATCGCCGATTATGCCCGTCTGGCGCTGGCTCCGATTGATATTATTGAGGATCTTGGCGGCGGCGGCGCACGCTGCATGTTATGTGAAATATTCCTCAGGAAGCGTATGGCCGGCAGCGACGGCAGTGCAACACCACCGGCGGCGCTGAGTCATCGCTAAGCAGCGGAAAGCAGCGGTTGCATAACGTTGCAGCCGCTGCCGGCATAACCGCTATCAGGTGATTAAAATTGCGCGGATATCATTGACATTGGTTAAGGTCGGTCCGGTTTTGATCAGGTCATCCAGCGCGGCAAAAAAACTGTAGCTGTCGTGTTCTGCCAGCATCTGGTTAACGCTAAGGCCTTTTTCCTGTGCTCGTTGCAGGCTATCGGGGCGGACAAATGCGCCTGCGGCATCCTCGGTTCCGTCAATGCCGTCACTGTCTCCGGCCATCGCCCAGATATGCGTCTCCCCGGCCAGTGCAGTTGCCAGGCTGAGCAGAAACTCGGTGTTGCGGCCACCCCGTTTCGCTACGCCCGCGCCAATGGTCACCGTGGTTTCGCCGCCAGATAACAATACTGCCGGCGTGCTAACCGGCAGCCCGTGGTACTTAACCGAACGTGCAATACCTGCCATCATAATGCCGAGCTGGGCACTTTCTCCTTCCAGCGCATCGCCAAGGATCAGTGGCGTAATGCCAAGCCGATGGGCAATAGCGGCAGCAGCCAGCAGCGCTTTCGCCGGGGTCGCCACCATACGGACATCAGGCTGAATGCGCGGGTCAGTCACCGGCTCTCGCCTGCTGGCCAGCACCTGCGCCACTGATTCCGGCACCCCGATGCTATAACGCTTAAGTATCTCCGTTACCTGTTCCGGCGTGCTGTTATCCGGCACCGTCGGCCCGGAAGCAATATCTGCCGGGTTATCGCCCGGTACATCGCTGATCACCAGGGTCACCACCGGCGCCGGAAGCGCAGCGAGCGCCAGCCTTCCCCCTTTGATATCCGACAGATGCTTACGGACGGTATTCATTTCCCTGATGGTAGCCCCGCTGCGTAGCAGAGCCTGGTTGACAGCCTGCTTCTCCGCCAGCGTAATACCAGTGCGCGGCAACGCCATTAAAGAAGATCCGCCCCCGGAAATCAGCGCAATAACCAAATCGTCAGACGTCAGATGGTTAATGGCGTCCAGGATCAACATCGACGCCACTTCACTCATCGCGTCCGAAACCGGATGCGCCGCCTCAATGATGCGGATTTGCCTGGTCGTCACCGCATGACCATAGCGGGTCACCACCACGCCGGATAGCGGTACGTCCGGCCAGGCCGCCTCCAGCGCCGCAGCCATCGCAGCGGACGCCTTACCGGCGCCCACCACCACACAGCGACCGAGCGGTTTTTCCGGCAACGTATCGATTAACGCCGCATGAGGATCGGCGCTTTTAATCGCCGCCTGAAACATTTCGGCCAATGCACTGCGCGCGATGTCATCACTCCACGTCGCCATCTCCGCCCCCTGCGCTTAATGTTTCATGATTGCGGCGATCACCGCGTCAGTCACTTCCCGGGTAGTCGCCTTGCCACCGACATCAGGGGTCTTAATCCCGGCGGCACACACCCCGGCCACCGCCTGCATCAGGCGCTCAGCGGCCTGCTGCTCACCCAAGTGTTCCAGCATCTGGGCAGCGGTCCAGAAACTGGCGACCGGATTCGCAATGCCTTTACCGGTAATATCAAATGCCGAGCCGTGGATAGGTTCAAACATCGACGGGAAGCGGCGCTCAGGATCGATATTGGCGGTCGGCGCCACACCGAGACTACCCGCCAGCGCGCCGGCCAGATCGGAAAGTATGTCAGCGTGCAGGTTAGTGGCAACAATGGTGTCCAGCGATTGCGGATGAAGCGTCATGCGCACGGTCATGGCATCCACTAACATTTTATCCCAGCTGACATCCGGAAACTCTTGCGCCACCTGCGCCGCAATTTCATCCCACATCACCATGCCATGACGTTGTGCATTAGATTTAGTCACTACCGTCAGCAGCTTACGCGGACGTGACTGCGCCAGCTTAAAGGCGTAACGCATAATGCGGCTAACCCCGGCACGGGTAAAAATCGCCACTTCGGTACCCACTTCTTCGGGCAATCCGCGATGGGCGCGTCCACCATGCCCGGAATATTCCCCCTCTGAGTTTTCACGCACAATTACCCAGTCGAGATCGCCGGGACCGGCATTGTGCAGCGGTGACTGAATACCGGCAAGAATTTTCGTTGGGCGTACATTGGCATATTGATCGAAACCCTGGCAAATAGGCAGTCGTAGCCCCCACAGGGTAATATGGTCGGGAACATCCGGCGCGCCAACCGCACCAAAATAAATGGCATCAAATTTTTTCAGGGTTTCCAGACCGTTGGCCGGCATCATAACGCCATGTTTTTTATAATAATCAGAACCCCAGTCAAAATGCTCAATCTGGAATGTTACATCACCGAGACATTTCTGCAGACACTCCAGCACACTGACACCGGCAGCAATCACTTCCGTACCAATACCATCAGCTGGAATAGCAGCGATTTTGTAGTTACGCATGGTAAGACTCCTTATCAGAATATTATTTTCAGAGAAATAAAAATTAAATGCGTGAGCCGGCGACAGCGATAATTAAATAACGCCAGAGTTAATGTACATGTGGTGATAATTTAATATTCGTCACACTTCGTTATATTTCCATTCATATTCCACGCCGGATAACTATCATTATCCACAAAAAGGCATTAGTATCATCCGCATCAGTTTATGCAAAAAAATGATATAATCATTAAGGGGGAAACGTGGAACTGAATCAGCTTCGCTGCTTCATTGCCGTCGCGGACGAACTACACTTTGGTCATGCGGCGCAACGGCTGGATATGCTGCCGTCGGCGCTGGGACGCTATATCAAATTGCTGGAAGCCAGCCTTGGCACCCGGCTTTTATCACGCTCGACCCGCAATGTTTCCCTGACCCTGCATGGCGCATTATTTCTTGAGGAAGCGAGAGAAATTGTTACGCGCGCCGACCAGCTGCAACAACGCTTTCAGAAACTTGCCCGACAAAATGCCGGCCGTCTGCGCATCGGCGCGATTGACAGCGCTGCCGTCAGTTTAATCCCGCATATTCTGCATCTCTTTCGTGAACGCTGGCCGGAGGTGGAAATCCAGGTTATGGAAGACAAGACAACAAAACTGTTACCTAAACTTAAATCAGGCCGGTTGGATCTGATCTTTATTCGCCCGATGGAACAGATGGATAGCGCACTGGAGAACCAGTTTTTGTTTTACGAGGATGTGGTACTGGCAATAGCGGAAAAACATCCGCTGGCGCAATACAGCGAAATACATGTCAACGATCTGGCCGGGATACCGCTGATTGTGCCGGAAAGGAAAGTACGGCCTCATAGCTATGATCTGACGATGAATTTATTTGATCATGCCGGGTTTAAACCGCAGCTGGTGAAAATAGCGGATGAAAAGCAAACCATAATTAATATGGTGGCCGCTGAGTTAGGTGCCGCCATTATGCCGCGCTGGGTAACCAGAATGTCTGCGCTCAAGGTGAAATTTATCCCGCTGGCGGCGGAATACCTGAATATCCGCCGGAAATTGCCGATTTCCGCCGTGTGGGTAAAAGATTCCCGTGATGAGACCCGCGATAAGATGATGGCGATTGTGATGCAGGAACGGGAACTCATCGCCAGACAGTATTAAAGAGCGCCATTGACATGGCGCTCGGTGGATCAGTGTTGACCGCTAACAGAAAGCGCTGAAACACGATTTACCAGACGACCAATCTTACCAATCTCAACTTCGATGGTGTCCCCCTCTTGCATAAACAGCGGCGGCGTGCGTTTTTTTCCTACCCCACCCGGAGAACCGGTGATAATCACATCACCAGCGGCTAACGGACTAAAGCGCGAAATATACTCAATCAATACGGCAACCGAATTAACCATACTGTGAGTAGAATCATGCTGTACACGATGGCCGTTTAACCAGGTTTCAATGGCTAAATCCTGCGGGTCGGTAATTTCATCGCTGGTCACCAGCCAGGGACCAAAGGCGCCGGTCTTGCGCCAGTTTTTGCCGGAGGTAAACCAGGTATACTGCATATCACGTACTGATCCGTCCATAAAACAGCTGTAGCCCGCAACATGCTGCAGTGCGTCTTCCCGTTTTACATTGTCCGTCGTCTTGCCGATCACTACCGCCAGTTCCCCTTCGTAATCAAACTCGTTGCTGCTGTCGGGTTTACACACCGCTTCGCCATGGGCGCAGAGCGAATCAGGAAAACGTACAAACAGGGTGGGCGCATCAATGGTTTGTTCGAACTCGACCCTTTTTTCCATGTAGTTCATACCGACACAGAATATCTTATTAGGCTTTTCAATCACCGGCAAAAAATGGATATCCTGCAGCTGGAAATCCGGCGCGCCGGTTTTCAGCGCAGCCAGCTCAGCCAGCGCATTACCGGCAATCGCCGACTTAAGATCGGGAAAATAAGCCGACAGATGTTTTCCCAAATCATAAACCTGATTGCCCTCAACATGGCCCCACGTTTTGTTACCGGTGCGTGGATTGACGAAACTTAGTAGCTTCATAATTTTTCCTCTGGTGATACCTGAGAAATAGCGATTATTTGATAAACTTAATCTGCTGGTTTATTTCTTCGATAATCGGTAGCTTGCGCGCGTTAAAAGTTTTTTTATTCTCTTCGAACAGGTTATTGCCTTCCGTATCAATAGAGATAATTAACGGTCCAAATTCTTTTACCCGGTTTACCCATAAAGTTTCCGGCATCCCGAGATCGCGCCATTGCGCATCTTCAATTTTTTCGACGCAGGTGGCCGCTAACACGGCGCAACCACCGGGGAAGACCGCATGTACCGCTTTATAGCGGCGGCATCCCTCTTCGGTATTCGGCCCCATTCCGCCCTTGCCGACAATCAGCTTCACACCGGTTTGTTCGATAAACTCTTTTTCAAATTTCTCCATTCGCATACTGGTCGTCGGGCCAATGGAGATCATTTCAAATTGGTTTTCTGCTGTTTCCACCACAATCGGCCCGGCATGAAAAATCGCCAGCCCGTTAAGGTCAACCGGCAGTTCGCGTCCCAATTCAATTAAGCGCCGGTGCGCAACATCACGACAGGTAACCAGCGTACCGGTCAGATAGACAACATCACCGGTTTTCAGTGACAGCAAATCTTCATCTTTAATCGGGGTAGTCAGTATTTTTTTCACAGTGCAGCCCCTTTATGAGACAGAATTTCATAGGAGAGATCGGCGGCAAACCGAATAGCGCCGCGGCGGTGCGCCCAGCATCCGGTCGATACCGCCACCCCAATGGTCGAAGGATGGCGGGCCGAAGACTCAATATTGACCCCCATCACCGAGGCGTTGCCTCCCAGCCCCTGCGGGCCTAACCCCACTTTATTCAGCCCTTCTTCCAGTAACCGTTCCATTTTTGCCGCATCGGCATTCGGGTGTTGTGAGTCAACCGGGCGCAGAATGGCTTTTTTCGACAGACGCGCCGCCGTTTCTACCGAGGTTGAAATACCCACCCCGACCAGCAATGGTGGACAGGCATTAATGCCGTAAGAGGTGATCACATCAAAGACAAACTGATTAACGCCTTCATAGCCCTGACCCGGCATTAATACCTTTGCCGCACCGGGCAATGAACAGCCGCCACCGGCCATATAGACCTCAATGGTGCAGTGATCGTCATCCGGAATAATTTCCCAGTCCAGCCACGGCACCCGGGAACCGGTGTTGGTTCCGGTATTCTTTTCAATAAAGGTTTCTACCGCGTTGTGACGCAGAGGTGCTTTGCTGGTTGCCTCCAGCGTGGCGTTTTTTAATATCTCCTCCAGATTTCCCAGATAAGGGAAACTGGCGCCAGCCGTAATAAAATACTGAATAACACCGGTATCCTGGCAGCAGGGGCGATCCAGCTCATCCGCCTTTTTTTGGTTTTCCGCCATTGAGTCATAAACCACTTTCGCCAGCGGCGCGCTCTCCGCAGCGCGCAGCTGCTCCAGTTTTTTAATCACATCCGCTGGCAACCGTTTACCGATATAACCAGTAAAACGGGTCATTACTTCAGTGAGTAATGCAATCTGCTGTGACTTGCTCACAATAATCTCCATCTTTTCTTATAATTTCAGGCAAGAGAATTTTTCATCTCTTTACGTTTACGATTTATTTCAATTGATAACGTTAATACCGCTGACACCACTAACATTCCGGCGACGCAATACAGCGCCAGCGAAAAGTCGCCGGTGGTTTCTTTTAACCAGCCGATAATTGCCGGACCGGCAAAGCCCCCGAGGTTACCAATTGAGTTAATGGCCGCCAGCCCTGCCGCCGCCGCCGGGCCGCGCAAAAACAGCGACGGAATACTCCACAATGGCGGTTTACAGGACGAGATACCGATATTGGCGATAATCAGCGCCAGAATCGCCAGCGGCAACGAGTGGACGGAACCGGCAAGGATAAAACCAGCGCAGGCAAACAGACAGGCGCTAATCACATGCCAGGTGCGCTCTTTGGTTTTGTCGGAGTGCTTCGCCCACAGGATCATCGCCACCACCGAAAGCGCCGCCGGAATGGCATTAATAAAGCCGATTTGGAACGTGGTTAAACCAAATGACTTAATAAATTGTGGAGACCAGATATTCAGGGAGTACAATCCGGCGGAAGTACCGAAATAGACGACCGCAAGGGTCAGAACGCGAATATCGGTCAGTCCTTTCCAGATGCTGGTTTTTCCCTGACTTCCTTTGTCCTTATTCTCTTCGGCCAGCGTAGTGATTAGCCAGTCGGTCTCTTTTTGGCTTAACCAGCGGTTTTTCTCCGGGCGATCGTTCAGGTAAAAGAAAGTGAAAATGCCCAGCAGAATGGCGGCCAGCGCATCAATCAGGAACATCAGCTGCCAGCCTTTCAAATCAAAGGCACCGTGCAAACTGAGGATCGTGCCGGCAAGGGGCGATCCCAGCATCGATGATATCGGCGCTGCCGCCATAAAAAAGGCGATAACCTGAGCGCGGCGTTTTACCGGAAACCAGGTGCTGAGGTAAAGGATAATCCCGGAAAAGAACCCGGCTTCCGCCACACCGAGGAAAAAGCGCAGAACATAGAATCCGGTGGCGGTTTCCACAAACATCATGCAGGCGGCAATCGCCCCCCAGCTGACCATAATACGTGCCAGCCAGATACGGGGACCTACTTTTTGCAGGATAATATTGGAAGGAACATCCGTCAGGAAATATCCGATAAAAAACATACCCGCACCGATGCCGAATACCGTGGAAGAAAAACCCAGGTCCTGGTTCATCGTGAGTGCGGCAAAGCCGATATTAATCCGGTCAAAAAAAGCAATGAAGTAGGCAAACATCACAAACGGGACGATTCGCCACGTTATTTTTTTCAGGGTAATCTGTTCTGTTGAATGAGTCATGGCATATTTTCCATTATTTTAATTAATAATCATTCGCCTTCTGTCACCGATATAAACAGCATCAGGCCAGCGAACTAAAATATGCGCTACTCAGTTACAGCAATCATCCCGCAGTGATTATATAAAAAAACGCAATACTGATGACTGACCCGGGTAAAGGGCAATAAAACCCTGACCGGATCAAATAAAGGGTTAATATTCCACGCCTGGTAACATTTTTTTAACGAAAATAACCAATCTGCCATACGGATAAAATTATCAGACGGTGGTTATATCTGTGATCATCTTCAAATATCGAACATTTCTTCCCGCCGCAAAAAACCAGCCAACGCTGATAATTTCCCCTTAATGAACCTTGCCGTGGAAAACCCAGAACACCCAGCTGTTATAAGCCAGAGTTAGCGGAATAATAACCGCCAGCCCCCACAGCACAAAATACTGCGTCTCCGGCGAGGCGGCGGCATCGTGCAAGGTCATTACCTGCGGGATGAGCCACGGGTAACTGCCCAGCATCAGCATCGCCAGCCAGCAGGTAATCAGCAGCAGGGTCGCCAGCAAAGGCGCCATCAGCCGTTCACCACGCAGCAAAAACGGCAGCGAGAGGCAGAGCAGCACAGCCGCCAGAACCAGACATTTGCCCGCAGAAAAACGCCAGGCCGCAAGAAAACGCTCGGGCATTAGCAGACAGAAACCGATCATCATGATAATCATGACCACCAGAAACAGGCTGGCGAGCAGGCTGGCCAGTTCGCCCACCTCCCCGCGCAATCTCCAGCGTGCCCAGCAACAGCCCAGCAGCAGATAGCCAGCCATCACCCCGCAGCCAGATAACACCGGCAGCAGGGCAAACCAGGAAAATGCGCCGGCGGGAGTCATCGCGTTCATTACCGTTGCCGGCAGCACTCCCTGAAAAAATGCCGCCAGCGCCGATGCGTAAATCAGCACCTTATCCAGCCACTTTTGAACGCGTAAGGAAGCATGACGACGATATTCAAGGGCGACGGCACGGGCAAATAGCGCCAGCAACATCACAAATAGCGGCAGATAGAGCGCACTGAGCAGCTGACTGTAAGCCAGCGGGAACAGCGCCAGCATCCCGCCCGCCAGCAGAACCAGCCAGGTTTCATTGGCATCCCATACTGGCAGTATCGAATCGGCAAGCCGGCGGCGGTCCTCCCCGGCGGGAAACCAGGCAAACAGCATGCCGACGCCGAGATCGGTGCCATCAAGCAACACATACATCAGCAGGGAAAACGCCAGCGCGGCGGCGGAGAGGTCGACAGGATTAACGCTCACGCCGCACCTCCTGATGATGAAGTGCGGCAACATAATGCAGGAAGTAACGCACCCCCAGCGCAAATGCAGCGAGATAGATAATCAGGATCCCACAGCCAGACGCCATTACCCATGCGGCAGGCTGCGGCGAGAAACTCTGTTCCGTGCGTAACAGTCCCCAGACCGTCCAGGGTTGTCGTCCCATTTCCGTCACCACCCAACCGGCGAGCATGGCGACAATCCCGGCCGGTGACATCAGCACCAGCAATTTAAGCAGTGCGGTTGAGCTATACAGTCGGTTTCGCCACCGGAGGATCAGCGCCGCCACGCAGTGGCCGCAGCTGACACAACTGGATCCGGCGATTTTCTCGCCGCCATCCCAGAGAACGCACGGGTGATCGCTGGTATAATCAATGGTCAGGGTCTCATTGACCTCAAGATTCTGGCATGCTTCCACGCAGCGTCCGCACAGGATGCACTGATCCGGATCACAGGTATAAAAAGGATTACTCAGGTCTTTTTCTGCCGGTTTCGGCTGATAGGGATAGTACTGAATCGGGATATGCATCTCCGCTACGGTATTGTGCAGCGTGCAGTCGCCGCTGTTATGCTCGCAAACCGTACAGTAAAGTTCATGGCGATTCAGTACGCGATCCATCCCCTCCTGCTGTGCTGCCTGCGCTTCGGGGGTTTGACTGGTAATCACCATTCCCTCTTCACTGTATAAACTGCAGCCACGTACTAACTGCCCCTGCTGGATCACCCAGCAGACGTCACAGGTTTGTAGCGGCGGAAGTGACGGGTGATAACAGATATGCGGCAGCTTTTGACCTGCCGCCGTAAGGAAATCAATTAACGGCTGACCGGCCTGACCCGACAGCCGTTCTCCGTTATAGAGAATGGTACAGGTTGTGCTCATTAACTTTCAGCTCCGACATTGCTGACCAGGCATCCCGGCGTTTATCTCATCCCTGTTATGGTATGAATGGGTATTTTCAGCGTAGACCCTGTTGCCTGAGTTGCCACCCCGGACAGTAACAGGAAGCGATCGCCCCCCGGCGTGCGCAAAGAAAAAGGGCGCCCGAAGGCGCCCTTACGCTGACAACAGTGACGCTGTCGCATTAGCTCTGGTGTTCAATTTCCGCAGTACTGTGCTCAATGGCGATTTTGCGTGGTTTTTCACTTTCAGGAATTTCCTGATACAGCTCCACGGACAGAATGCCTTCGGCCAGTTTCGCACTGGTGACTTTCACATGTTCCGGAACAACATAGCTCAGGCGGAAATCTGCGCGGCTGATGCCACGATGTATCCATGCGCCTGCTTCATCACCGGTTTCGCTTTTTTCTTCTTTCTTGCCGGAAATGACTAACTGACCGCCGGTAGTCTCTATCTCCAGTTCATGCTCTTTCCAGCCGGGAACGCTGACGGTCAGCGCGTAGCGGTTATTATCCAGACGGCGGATATCATAAGAAGGCGCTACAGATACCGGCGCATCGCCGGTCAGCTGACTGAACAGCCGGTCGATGCGGTTAAAACGATCAGAAAAAACGCTATCTGCCAGCGCCGGGAAAACGGAAAAGTTACGGATTGACATGGTTATAACCTCCTGAATATCTGTTTATCTATTCAAAAGCTCATAGGGGCAGACTGTCTCCTCATGCCCGTTAATATATTTATGGGCACCAGTGCCTTTTTCAAGGCGTAAATACAATTTTTTTTATCTTCGCGCTACAGTTTGTGGCAAAACAATAATCATCTGACACCGCACAAACGCTAATATATTAATTTTATTAGCACAAAATACCCTGCCAGACAGAATTAACAGAAAATTAACCTAACCACTACCCCGCACGTCCTGCCCGCTTTATCCGCTTAACCCGGTCAACAGCAGCCGACGGCAATTTCAATTTCCAAAATTAACACAAAGTGAATAATCCTCAACGGTTATTATAATCATTTACGTAGTCAGGTCCGGTAATTTTTCATCATCAAAGACAGCACATATAGCCGCTAATAATCTGCTTACAGGAGAGCGAAAATGGCAGATGAAAATAGTAAACTCACCTTCGGCATTGGCGATAGCGACTCTGAAAAGAGCCATGTCGCTTTTAATTATCCGGAAGAGGAGCTCCGCATACAGAAATTCAGTATTAACCTGACGGTCGATAACCTTTCCGACGAAGCCAGGGAGTCCGGCCTTAACTTTTTTGCTTTACAGGTTGATTTCCCCAATGGTACCTGGGCCCATGGCGGACCGCAGAGCCATCAGGTTAACTGGGGAGGGCTGGCTTACCATGGCAATATGACCAGTGATAATTACACTAAACCCGAACCGGAAAAAGATATTCTGTTAATTCAAAATGCGGAGAATGCCATTCGCAACCAGCCTTTTGAGGTACAGGTTAATAAACAGTATACCCTGTCAGTTTTTCGCGGACACCAGAAACATTTCCCGCCCGGCATCTATTCCGTGTCGGAAGATTCAGAAAAAGTCACGGTAGATCATGAAAGAGTACTCTGGCAGTGGTATTTCACTATTGAGCCGGTCGATAATAAAGGCCCCTATGTGCAGTCATACCTGTATAATTCAGCGGAGTATATTCTCTATGGGGTGGTATGGAATGAATGCGGATATGGTTCATGTGGTAAAGGACAGCATACGCTATGGTCTGAACCGGCATATACCAATCTTGCGGGTAAACATTTTCTGCTGACTGACTGGTACCGATTGTAAAAAAGAATCACTTATCTTTAAATCCGCGCCGGAACGGCGTTACCGACCCTGGTTTCATCACAGGGTCTTTTTTTGCTTTTATCCCGTTAGCAGCCTGGCGATAGCTGTTAGCGGAGAATGCCCTGACGGGCTTGCGGCACTCAGCGGGTTCAGCTAATCACAGACCCTTATTACGATCCCTGACCAATCGCATTGAGCCTGTCCAGCATCTCTGCCGGCAGCGTCAGTCGGACGCTGGCAAGATTCTCCTGTAAATGTTGTGGTGATGAGGTGCCCGGGATCAGCATAATATTAGGCGCCCGCTGCAGCAGCCAGGCGAGCGCCACCTGCATCGGCGTCGCTCCGAGCAGTTGTGCAATCTGGTTTAATGCGTCTGACTGTAGCGGAGTGAAGCCACCGAGCGGGAAAAATGGCACCCAGGCGATACCCTGGGCAGCCAGTTGATCGACCAGGGCATCGTCGCGGCGATTCACCAGGTTATAGAGATTCTGCACGCAGGCAATCGGGGTAATTTTTTGCGCATCGCTAATCTGCTTTGCCGTGACATTGCTCAGGCCAATATGGCGAATCAGGCCGCGTGCCTGTAGCTTTAGCAGGGTTTCCAGCGGCGCATCCAGCGATCCTTCTGCCGGCTGATGGGTATCAAACATACTGCGCAAATTCACCACCTCCAGTACCTCCAGCCCGAGGTTGCGCAGGTTATCCTCCACCGCGCGCGTCAGCTCGTCGGCACTGAATGCCGGTAACCAGTTACCCTGCCCGTCACGCCTCGCGCCGATTTTGGTTACGATGCATAAATCATCAGGATAAGGATAGAGAGCCTTTTTAATCAGCTGGTTAGTCACATGCGGCCCATAAAAATCACTGGTGTCGATATGACGTACGCCGGCGGCGATGGCATCACGCAACACCTGAATCGCCCGTGCTTCGTCTGCTGGCGGGCCAAAAACGCCGGGACCGGCCAGCTGCATGGCGCCGAAACCGATACGACCCGGCTGATAGTCGCCGAGCCGATATGTAAGGATGGGTTGAGACATGGGGCACCTCCTGAGTGAGTGAACCCTGATTGTATCAGGCTGAGTGCTGTGCAATTATCTGGCTGAATGACGACAAACTGTACGGAGTACCGGACAATGAAACTGGATATTGCACTGCTTCATGCCGTGGTTGCGGTGGCTAAAGCCGGCGGTTTTCGCGAGGCGGCGCGGGTAACCGGCAGCAATCCTTCGCGTCTGAGCGATGCCGTACGACGGGCAGAGCAGCAGTTGGGCGTGCGTTTGTTTCACCGCACAACGCGCACCGTAGTGCTGACTGAAGTGGGCCGGGGGCTGATGGAACGTCTGCTGCCGGCGATGAACGAAGTGGATGCGGCGCTGGATGCCATCAATCGTTATCGTGATACGCCAGCCGGGACGCTGCGGTTGAATGTCCCGGTCAGTGCTGCGCGCCTGGTGCTTCCCGCCATCGTACCGGCCTTTCTGCAACGCTACCCGGATATTCAGCTGGAAGTGGTGGCGGAAAGCAATGTACAGGATGTGTTCCGTGAGGGCTGCGATGCGGGTATCCGCTATGATGAGTGTCTGGAACAGGATGTGATCGCGCTACCGATTGGGCCGCGACAGCAGCGCTTTGCGGTGGCTGCCGCGCCCGCCTATCTCGACCGCTATGGCCGGCCTGAGCATCCGCGTGAACTGATACAACATCGCTGTATTCGCGGACGTTATGCCAGCGGCGTGATGCCGGAGTGGGAGTTTGAGCAGGCAGGCGAAGTGGTGCGCGTACAGACCAGCGGGCCGCTGGTGGTGAGTATTGGCAGCGCGGTGGATCTCGCGGTGGCAACGGCGATTGCCGGTGGCGGCGTCATCTATCTGTTTGAAGAGTGGCTGCGTCCGGCAATCGACAACGGTCAGCTGGAAGCCATTCTGACCCCCTGGTGGCAATACTTTTCCGGGCCATACCTCTACTACCCCGATCGTCGTCTGATCCCGGCGCCGCTGCGGGCATTTATTGATTTTGTTCGCGAACATCATCCGGGTGGACATAGCGCCGGTTAAGCGCGGGGCTGGCGACTGTACTGTCCGGGTGAACAACCGGTGATGCGTTTAAAAGCCTTACCAAACGCACTTTCGGATTCGTAACCCAGCGAATTGGCGATACGCGGCATTGATTCGCGTGAATTTTTCAGCCGGTCGCAGGCCAGCAGCATGCGCCAGCGAGTCAGGTACTCAATCGGTGAACTGCCCACCGTCTCCCGGAAACGCAGGGCAAAACGCGATCGCGACATACCGCTACGCTGCGCCAGTTTCTGTAACGTCCATTTATGCCCCGGGTCATCATGAATGCAGGCGAGTGCGCGGCTCAGCTGTTTATCCGCCAGCGCAAACAGCCAGCCGACGCCACGGTTCGCGCCATTAGTCAGGTGCAGGCGCAGCGCCTGCACCAGCATCATGCTGGCAAGCTGCCGGGCAATCAAAGAGCTACCCGGCTGCGGGTGACGAACCTCTTCCGCCATGCGTTCGAGGGACCAGCGCATTGCTGCCCGGTCCGACTCCTGGCGAATATGCATAATCGCAGGCAGCGACCCCAGCAGCAGATCGGCATGGTGGCCGCTAAGGATAAAGTGACCGCCGACAAGAAAACAGCCCTCGTTATCTCCGGCGGCAGGCGCAGTGGCCACGCCTTTGCCGGCGCGCAGCACCGCGAAGTCGACCGGCGTTGCCGACAGGTCGGTGGTCAGACAGAACGGCGGCCCCGGCGGCAGCAGGTAGCAGTCACCGGCGCTCAGCAGTAGCGGATCCGCGATGCCCTCCACCGATAGCCAGCACTGGCCTGAGACCACTGCATAGCATTTAATCCCTTCATGTTGCGGCCACTGAATCGCCATCTGGCGGCTTAGCGCCACTCCCCCCGATACGTAGCTGCGGGGTTTCAGCAAAGACAATAAATCTGACAGGGGATCCATCATATCTCCGGACGATCGAACCAGAATCAGGGACTATACCGCATTGTTCGTATCGCCGACAGACTCTACAGTAAGTGTCACCGGACTGTGACCGCAGCCCTAAACCGAGAGAAGGGAGATGTAAATATGCGTATTTTTGTTACCGGCGCTACCGGCTTTATTGGTTCGGTGATTGTTCGCGAACTGATCGCCGCTGGCCATCAGGTACTGGGTCTGACCCGTTCGGAAGCCGGGGCGCGGTCGCTTGCCGCCGCTGGCGCAGAAGCGCACTACGGCAATATTGAGAACCCCGATAGTCTGCAACGTGGCGCCGCCCGGGCCGATGGCGTTATCCATACCGCTTTTAATCACGATTTTTCGCAGTTCGAGCAGAACTGCGAAAATGACAGGCTGGCGATTATGGCTCTGGGGAATGCGCTGCAGGGATCCAACCGCCCGTTGATCATTACCTCCGGCACCGGTATGGGAGCGATGGAGTCCGGGCAACTGGCCAGCGAAGATCTGTTTAATCCTCAGCATGCGAATCCGCGCACTGCCTCAGAATTAGCCGGAGCGGCGCTGACAGATCGCGGTATCAACCTGTCAGTCGTGCGTCTGCCGCAGGTCCACAATACCGTTAAACAGGGCCTGATCAGCCCGTTGATCGAACTGGCGCGCGCACAAGGTGTTTCCGCCTATGTCGGGGATGGCGCTAATCGCTGGCCGGCGGTGCATATCAGTGATGCCGCCCGTCTCTATGTGCTGGCCCTTGAGAAGCAGGCGGCGGGAAGCCGGTACCACGCAGTGGCGGAAGAAGGTATCGCGTTTCATACCATCGCGGAAGTGATTGGTCGCGGTCTGCAGGTCCCGGTGCAACCGATTGCGGCGGCGGATGCCCGCGCCCACTTCGGCTGGCTCAGTGCCTTTGCCGGTTATGATATGCCGGCATCCGGCACGCTGACGCAACAGCGACTGGCATGGCGTCCGCAGGGGCCGGGATTAATCGCCGATCTTGAACAGATGCGCTACTGACCAGCGGTTTTTGCGGATTGCTATTCCTCTGCCGATTCTCTGCTATGCTGCAAGTCCGGTAATAACAGGACTGGAATCAATGATTGTAAACAGCATGGTTTATCGCGCTGGCCGACGCGATGGTGTGGTTGATATTGAGGATATCAGCGAAGTAGTCAGCGACCCGCATGCCTTTATCTGGCTCGGTTTATGGCAACCGGAAGCCGAATTTATGCAAAAAATCCAGCAGGAGTTTGGCCTGCACGATCTGGCGATTGAAGATGCGCTGACCGCCCATCAGCGCACCAAGATTGAGCACTACGGCGATTCGGTTTTTATTGTGGCGAAGACGGCGCGTGAAGCCCAGGATGGCGAGATCAACTTTGGTGAAACACATATTTTTGTCGGTAAAAACTTTCTGATTACCATCCGGCACGGCGCCTCTGACAGCTACGCGCCGATTCGGCAACGCGCTGAAGAAAATCCGGAAATGCTGGCCATGGGGCCTGGCTATGCGCTGTATTGTATTCTGGATTTTATTGTCGATAACTATGCCGGGCTCACCCTGTCGCTGGGTAATAAAATCAGCGAAATCGAAGAGGCGATGTTCCGCAGTGAGTTTGATAAAAATGCCCTGCAGATGGTCTATTCCCTGCGCCGCCATCTGCTGGCGCTACGTAACGCTGCCATGCCGGTCAGTGAAATCTGTTCCCAACTGATCCGGTTGCATGAAGAGGTGATTCCGAAGCCCTTAAAAGCCTATATTCGCGATGTCGAGGATCATGCCAGCCATGTGGTGATTGATGCTGATGATATGCGTGAAATGCTGACCAGCGCCATGCATGTCAATCTGGCACTGGTGACGGTCCAGCAGAACGAAGTGGTCAAAAAGTTAGCCGGCTGGGGCGCCATCCTTGTCGTCCCGACGGTGGTGTTCAGTATGTACGGGATGAATTTTGACCATATGCCCGAACTGCATTCGCAATATGGCTACCCGCTGGCGCTGGCCGGAACGCTGGCAGCCTGCGTCTGGCTCTGGGGAAAACTGCGCCGCACCGGCTGGATATAATGCTGCCCGGTCAGGACGCCCTTCGGTGCGCAACCGCCGTCGGCGACGCAGCAGCATCCCCGTCAGGCTGGCGTAAGTAATATTCAGCGCGCCATCTCAGAAATGCCAGGCGACAAACAGTCCATAATCATACTGGGCGGAACGTTGCGTTATCGGGCTGTCTGCGGCATGTTTTTCCAGTTGTCCGGCGCTGGCTTTCACCCCTGCCATCCACGAGGCGTTAAACTGGTAATCCATTCCCAATTCCATGGCAACTTTTTCCAGACCGGCGCCGGCATCATAGCGTTGCAGACCACTGCGCGCGGCCTGCTCTGCCGTTACGCCGTACTGGGTCTGCATATAATCGCCATCGCCCCAGCTTAACGCCGGACCGGCATACAGGCGGATACTGTCCGAAGGATGCCATTGCAGGTGAGCATAGCTGGTCAGTCGGAATCCCTGATCATTACCGCCAACGTCCTGCGACAGCGTTACCCCGCCGCGAAAGCGCTCATTATGATAACTCCCGGACAAAAAGGCGCGCGGCGTGACATCAATATCCCCCAGCCCGTTTAAATGTGGATCGTCGGACTGCTGGCGCGGAAACAGATCGCTGCCGACGCCAACGGCCAGCGTCCAGTTCTGGTTATCAACAGCGTTCCAGCCAGCTGCGGCGAGATTATCGATACCACCAATAAAAAATGCGCCATATTGCAGCTTTAACACCGGCCGGAAAGCAATGTCACTCTCTTTTGCCCCAGCATAGCTGGGCTTACTCCCTACTCCACCACCCACTAATCCGCTCAGCTCGCTGCTATTATCATCAGCCCAGGCAGAGAAAGAAACCGCAGAAACAATCAGAATGCCGGTCAGGGCTTTTGTTGTGGCGAAACGCATTAAAAAATATCCTCATGGTTACAGGCAGATCCCATTCATCCGGGATCCATTGAAACAGCCCGCTGTAACCACGCCTTTTACTTCAGGTAAAGTTTTGTAACTGAAATGAGAATAATGATTACGCTACTGCGCTGCCACCAGCGGTATGCGCACGCAAAAACCCGCGCCACCCGCACGGCGGTTATAGCTCCATGCGCTGCCGCCGTGGTAAACGGCGATCGATTTGACCAGCGCCAGCCCAAGACCGGTGCCACTCTGCCCCGGATTTAGCCGGTAGAAGGGGGTAAAGATACGTTCCAGCTCGGTCTCAGGAATGCCGACGCCGCGATCGCAGACCTGGAAAAGAAAATAGTCCGCGCTCCCGCCACGCAGGCTGACCGTCACCTCACCGCCGCCATGCCGGAGCGCATTGTCGATCAGATTGCGCATTAAACGGCGCAGCAGGCGTGGATTAACCCAGCCCAAAATATGCCTGGCCGTCAGGCTCACCTCCGCACTGGCGCACTCTTCGGCCGCGATGGCAGTGATATCGCTATAACAAAAATCTTTACTGTCAGCGCTGGCCATCTCAAGGCGGCTCATGGTGAGAATCTCCTCAACCAGCTCATTCAGTTCCGCCACGCTACGCTGCATTTCCCGCCGGGCCGGTGAGTCTTCTGCCGCCAGCAGCGTCGACGCCATCTGGATACGCGCCAGCGGCGAACGTAATTCATGCGATGCATTCGCCAGCATATTTTTATGGGCATACACCAGCGCCTCGATCTGCGCGGCGGAACGGTTAAAACTGGCGGCCAGCTGGCCGACTTCATCATTACCGCTTACCGCGACGCGGGAAGCCAGATTGCCTTTCCCCAGCGAGACCACACTGTTCTGCAACGATTCTAAACGAGCGGTAAGACGGCGGATCACCGGAAATGAGACTAACGCCACGGCACAGGCCAGCACCAACAGCAGCAGAATAAAAAACCACGGCCGTTTCGCCCGATCGGTACTGAACTGCAGCACCAGAACCCGTTTATCCTGTAGCAGCCAGACAAAGCGCGTTTCATACCGGTCATCGAAGTTGCCTCCCGGCACAATCCGCTGAGGATAAGGCAGCGGTGGCGTAAGCGGACGGCTCAGCAACTGCCCGTTAGCATTAAACAGCGCAAAACGGGTCTTGGTCCGCTTCATCCAGTCATCAATAGCGGCTGACTGGACGGGTATTGCGGCGCTGGCGGGCGGCAGGTTTTCTTCCATCATGCTACTAAAGGTGGCCATGGCGCTCAGATGACGCTGATTGCCATCCAGCCAGAACCAGATAATGATCGTGAAAAACACCACCATAAATATCGCGCCGGTGACGGCAAAAAATATCTGCAGATACATCGGAAAATCAGTTATTTTTTTCACGCCCGCCCCCTTGCCGGCGCGGGTTTATTCCTGCGGCAGGCGCGAGAAAACATAACCAATGCCCCTTACGGTAATAATTTGTTTGGGGGTGCGCGGATCGTCTTCGATCGCCTGACGAATACGACCGATATGCACATCAATGGCGCGGTCAAAGCTCTCATAGGCTTCACCGCGTATCGACTGCCACAGTTGATCACGATTGAGTACCCGTCCGGCATTGCGTGCCAGAGTCAGGAGTAAATCAAACTGCAGCGCGGTCAGGGGGCAGTTTTTCTGGCGCAGCGTTACCGTGCGTGCGGCAGTGTTAATCTCTAACGGACCGGAGCGGATCAGCATCCCGCTGCTGTCGGCGGTCTGCTGTTTTACCATGCGGCGCAACACCGCGCGGATACGCGCCAGCAGCTCGCGCGGTTCAAACGGTTTCGGCAGATAATCATCAGCACCGATTTCCAGCCCGATAATTCTGTCGGTGGGATCGCCGCGCCCGGTGACCATAATAATCGCCGGGTCATCCTCGCAACTGGTGCGAATGTAACGGCAGACATCAAGCCCGTCAGCATCGCCCAGCATCAGATCGAGCAGAATAAGATCAAATTTGCGCTTATTTAGCGCGTCTTTCGCATGACGGGCATTCTGGCTGTGCACGATATCGAATCCGTAAGGTGCCAGATAAGGCACAATCATCTGAGCCAGCCTGACATCGTCTTCTACCAGTAGTATTGATGACCCTGAATGGGGGGTTTTAAGCATATCCGACATGTTATTGTGCCATGATCCTGATCAGCGCGACAGACTATGCCTTTTGACACAGAATGTGCGGATACGTTCCGGCTGCTGTCGCAGAAAAGGGATTTATCACCCGCCGCTGGCTTAGTTTGTCAGCGATGGCCGAAAGCGCGCTGCAAAGCAGATAATACATGGCGCGCCGGCGTGCAGAGTGGCGATCGTCGGCAACATCCTGCGCTGAGGTTTGCGGCAGATCGATCTCCTCCGGCTTAAATCTGTCGAGGTAGCGCCGGGGAATGGTAAAAGGATCGTGCGGATGGGTTAGCGACAGTAGCAGCAAAAATGGTTGTTCGTCCGGGCTGCGCGCCGCGTCGTACAGGCGCTGACGCGCCAGAAATAGCGCTTCATCATCAAAATCAGCTGGTTGGTCCGTACGCACTCGCCGGCATCCAGTAAAACGGCGATATTTACAGCTGCGACCATTTTGTCTCACCAGAGCACCGACTGGGTAATATTGTTTCCAGCCCGCCGGACCGGCTGGCGGGCAGCCGGCAGCAACGTCAGTTCAGCGCGCGCAAAGTACCGCATGCGCCGCGCTGTCAGCAGTGCGAGTATCGTTTTGTCTGTCAGGGGGGATGTCCAAAACATCGCATCATCCCCGATGGCAAACATCAGCGAAACTACCTGTGCAGCGGTTATCATGCATTTTTCAGCCACGCCGCACCGTATATGGCGTGGATGGCGCAGCAACTGGCGCAACAGCGGCCACCAGCCGGGGTGATGGCGGTGGCGCCATTTATTGCGGCGCAGCAGCGATAAGCTGATACTCCGGCCTGAGGGTGGCGCCGTCAGGTCGGAGTGTCGCAAAGCCCCGCCGTGGGATCAGAACGAGGTGGTGACACCGGCATAATATGCGCGGCCTGGTTCGTTATAGGTTGAAGCCCCGTCGTTTTCACGGTAGATCCGTTTATCAAGCAGGTTACTGACGCCCAGATTGAAACGTAAGTTTTTATTCACCTGATAGTTAGTACTCAGGCCCAGCACCGAGTAGGCCGCCACTTCGGTATCAGACATACTGCTGGCTTCTTTACGGATCTCTGCGGTAGTACGCGGTTTTTGACGTCCATACAGCGTCCAGCTCAGACTGGTCGACAGTTTATCGGTGACCTGCCAGTCCAGCATGGTATTGACAGTGTATTTCGGGATCAGTGAAAGCGGGTTACCGGTCGATTTATACTTTGAGGTGAACATATAAGTCGCATTGGTACGCCAGTTAAGCCGATCGGTAATCAATGGCACCGTCAGGTTACCTTCCAGCCCCTGGGTCAGCGCTTTACCGCCGTTCTCCCAGCGATAGATATTATAGGTGGAGGAATAATAGCTGCTGGTCACATCCAGCGTGCCGAGTGAATCGGTGCCGGCGACGATTTTATTCTGATAGTCATTGCGGAAGTAAGTCAGTCCGGCCGCATAGTCATTTTTTGCCCATTGCAGGCCAATCTCTTTGTTAACGCTGACTTCCGGATTGAGATCGCTGTTGCCAACCAAATAGCAGCCGCCGCTACTGCCCACCGCACAACCGTTACCGCTACTGGCCAGCAGATAACCTTCGCTGGACTGATAGAGGTTTGGCGCTTTAAACACCCTGGCAATACCGGCCTTCAGGGTAAAGTCATCACCCAGCGCCTGAGAAAAGTTCAGACTCGGACTCCAGTTGCTGCCAAATCTGTCGCTATAATCGAACCGCAGACCAGGGATAATCGTGGTGCCATCAAAGGCATCAATGGTGTCTTCCAGATAGAGACCGCTCAGTTCCTGACTGTTTTTACTGCTGCGCTGTGAAGGATCCCCGGAGACACCGGCGATATCGTAGCCGGTCGCATCGGTATCCTGCATTGAAGCCGGATCGTTCAGCTCTTCGCGGTTCCATTCCGCGCCAACGGTTAAGGTATTATCCACCATCAGGGTAAACGGAATGGTGAATTCATTACTGATGTGATAAGCCTTATAGCGACTGGTCGAGTAGCTGTCATCATCGATCATGCCTTCAACTTTACCGGTGGAGCCTTCCGCCATACGCGTATTGTTGGTCTTCTCATAGCTCAGGTTAAGTTTCGACTGGCCCCAGTCCCAGATACCGTTATGGGTTACCCCCCATGACTGACGATACATACGGTTCGTTTCCTGGCCATACAGCGTCGGAACCAGCGTACTGATATTGCTATTACTGTATTGAGTATCACCGGCATAAATATTGCCCTGACGGCTGTAACTGTAATTGAAATCAAGATACTGCTGCGGATTAATTTTCCACTCCACCATGGCATTAATATCCCGATTTCTTACCCCTTCACGCCCTGCTGCATAGGCGCCATTTTCATCGGTATTAATATTATAGGCATCGGCATCGGTTTTATTGATATTGCCGTACAAGCGCATAGTTAACACATCATCAATCAGCGGGCCACTCAGACTGAAGTTCATGCGCTTCGTGGCACCCTCATCTTTATCTTCCGGCTGATTGGTATAAAGTGACAGCGAACCATGCCAGTCATTGGTCGGGCGTTTAGTCACAATATTCACCACCCCACCCATGGCCCCGGAGCCATAGTGCGCAGCAGCGGGACCGCGCAGCACATCAATATGGTCAACCATTTCCGGCGGAACCCAGTTGGTGTCGCCGCGGGTGTCGCGCTCGCCGGTCCGGCTGTAGCGCACCGCATCACGAGAGGTTACCGGATTACCGTCAATCAGGATCAGGGTATTTTCTGGGCCCATACCGCGAATATCAATTTGACGGTTATTACCGCGACTACCGGTGGCGCTGTTTCCGGTTAAATTAACCCCCGGCATTTTACGGATAATATCGGACAGATCATTTACCGGCGGATTGTTTTCAATATCCTGTTTCGTGATCAGCGAAGCGCCCGGTTGCTGCTTAAGAATATTTTCAGCTTTCGCTGTGACCACCATATCCTCTTCATTGGTCGGATTCTGTGTGGCCGGGGCCTTTGATTGTCCGTGTCTTGCCGACTTCATCGGCGCAATCGCGTCGCTTTTTTTTTCGTGAATCTTCAGAACGTCATTATCCGTTACCGTTTCAGCGGCAAGCGTACTGGTGCTGTAGCTACCCGCAATAACCAGGCCAATTATGCTGGCCAGCGTTGTTTTCCGACAGTCAAAATAAGACATACAGTTACACCCTGTTATTAATAAACACACACATAAATGATATTGATAATAATTATCATAATTAATCTCATTTGTGTTTATTTGGTCTTACTTTGACTTATTCTCTTTGCTTCAATTACATGTATTGTGAGTAATATGACATAAAGCGATCGATTACTTAACGTCGCTTCTGCCCCGCCATCGATGGCGATGCTGACGCTTTATGTTGCTGTGGATAGCGGTTGCATCATAAGAGAGCGGTATTTATTCGCGCGGGAATGTCGGAGAAGCTGCCTGCGCAGACGGCAAAAAGTTCTGCGCAGGCAGCAGGTTAAGCAATGGTCACGTCGCCCTCAAGCTGACAGCTGCACGCCAGAACATATCCCCCGGCGATCTCTGCGGCGCTGAGGGTCATGGTGCTGGTGGTTTGATACTTGCCAGAAATAACCCGCGTTTTACAACTGCCGCATACCCCGGCGCGGCAGGCGGCGGTCACCGGTAACTGGTGCTGTTCCATGGCGGCCAATAATGTAGCCCCCACCGGGACACGATAATTCCCCAGCGGCGTCAGGCGAGTCAGGGTGAGTTCAGCATCCGTGGAAATTGACTCAGCCACCGTCTGGAACTGCTCTTTGATAATGTTTTGCGCTGCCGCACCCAGTTCTGCCGCCCAGTTGCCGGCCAGTGTCATATAGGGTGCCGGGCCACAAATCATCACCCGACGCGCAGAGATATCCGGCACCTGACTTTGCAGAATATCCTGACTCAGGCGTCCGGCGATCTGGCCTGGCTGCGCATGCTGCTCGGCCAGTACCGTCAGCTTAAGCTGCGGATAACGCGCCGCCAGCCGTTGCCATTCCGCAGCAAAAATCACCTCCTGCGGGCTGCGTACACTGTAAAAAACCTGCACACTTTGCTGCGGATGGTGTGCCAGCACATCACGAGCAATCGACATGACCGGCGTAACGCCGCAGCCTGCCGCCAGCAGCAGCAAAGGCGGCTCGCCGCCTGAGGTTTCACAGACAAACTCGCCCTGAGCATCGGAGAGCCAGAGATAATCGCCAGCTTTAACCTGCTGCGTCAGCCAGCCAGAGCCGACGCCATCGCTGATATGACGCACTGTCAGGGTAATAAAACGGCTGATGCCGGGGGTGGAAGAGAGTGTATAAGCACGCAGTACCTCCCCACTCTCGCCAATATTCACCAGCGCAAACTGGCCGGGGCGATAACTGTACAGATCATGATTAATCAGCGATAACGTCCAGACATCAGGCGTTTCGCGTACCACAGAATAGACCTGCATACGGTTGTGACAGAGCGCCACCGGCTGGTCGGGGAACCGAGGAGGAATAGTCATCATTCGCTTACCCCAGCAGCATCGTTTTCAGATCTTGCTCAACCGAAGTGATGGCGCGCAGTCCGAATTTTTCATTCAGAATCGCCAGCAGATTATCGGTGAGGAAGGCAGGAGCGGTCGGGCCGGTCGCGATGTTTTTCACCCCCAGCGACAGGAGCGTCAGCAGGATCACTATGGCTTTTTGCTCAAACCACGATAATACCAGACTCAGCGGTAACTCATTGACGCCGCAACCCAGTTTTTCCGCCAGATTCACCGCCAGCATAATCGCGGAATAGGCATCGTTGCACTGACCCACATCCAGCAGACGCGGCAGACCTTCAAGCGTGCCAAAATCCAGTTTGTTAAAGCGATATTTGCCGCAGGCCAGCGTCATAATCAGGCAATCCTGCGGCACACTGAGCGCCAGGTCGGTGAAGTAGCTGCGCTCGCCGCGACTGCCATCACAACCACCTATCAGGAAGATATGGCGCAGTTTTTTACTTGCCACTAAATCAATCACCGTATCTGCCGCACTGAGTAAGGTCTGACGACCAAATCCAACGGTGATTTCATGTTCTATTTCGCTGTAACGGAAGCCCGGCAGTTGCAACGCCTGAGCGATGATCGGGGCAAAATCATCCCCTGCCAGATGTTGCACGCCCGGCCAGCCCACAATACTGCGGGTCCAGATACGGTCGCCATAATTGCCGACATTCGGGTCGATAATACAGTTGGAGGTCATCACGACCGGACCGGGGAATTTGGCAAACTCCACCTGCTGATTTTGCCAGCCACTGCCGTAATTACCGGCCAGATGCGGAAATTTTTTCAGTTCAGGATAACCATGAGCCGGCAGCATTTCGCCGTGGGTATAGATATTTATGCCGGTGCCGACGGTCTGCTCCAGCAGCATCTGCAAATCTTTCAGATCATGGCCTGAAATCAGGATCGCTTTGCCCGCCAGTGGACGGACATTAACGGCAGTGGGTTGCGGATGGCCATAGGCGTCAGTTTCACCTTTATCCAGAATCGCCATTACCGCAAAGTTCATTTTGCCGATCGCCAGCGCGTTTGCCAGCAACTCAGCCATATCGTCCGGCTGGGTGCCCAGCCATGCCATCAGACGATGGTATTCGGCGTAAATCGCGCTATCCGCCTGACCCAGCACATGTGCATGCTCCATATAGGCCGCAGCGCCTTTCAGCCCATACAGACACAGCATGCGCAGGCCATGAATATCGTCGCCGATCTGCGCTTTATCGCCGTTCAGGGCAAATTGCTGCGCTTGCTGTTGCAGTTCGCTAAGGTTATCGCTGACCAGTTGCAGCGCCGCCAGCGGATGGCTGACGCTGGCTTCCGCATCCAGCAGGCGACAACGCACCGCCAGCGCTTCGCGGTGCATAATGGCTTCACGCGCATAGGCGACAATACGGTTAGAATCGAAATTAACGTTGGTCAGGGTGGAGAAAAAGGCGCGTGGGCTAAAGCTGTCGATCTCTGCATCAACAATGCCGTAACCGCGTGCGGTTAGTGCCCAGGCGGATAATCCCTGTAACACCGCAACCAGTAAGTCCTGTAAATCAGAGGTTTCTGCCGTTTTTCCACACATACCCTGCGCATAAGCGCAGCCATTGCCCGCCGGGGTACGGACTGTCTGTTCACATTGCACACAAAACATAGTCTGATCCTTCCTTTTTAAGTTGCATTTAAAATGCATGTTATGGCCACAGACTATGACTGCCCGAAGCAGAAATGAATCAGTTTTTGACTCTAAGTGAAGCTAAGTTGATTTAGCGCAAGTTTTAGCGCCAGGCGACGGTTGGCAGAAAGCGGGGATCAGGAGGAGCGATAACGGAGTGTTTTGCCTGCCGATCCCGGTATGGCCTGTACGCCATACCGGGGCCCGGAGATTACAGTGCCGCGAGATACAACTGGCGCACCTCTTCCCGGGTTGCGCTACAAGGGTTGCATCCGGCGCAAGGATCATTCAGCGCATTATCAATCCAGCCTTCAATATCTTTCTCGCTGATACCCAGCTGACTGAATCCTGAGGGAATCGCCACCCTGGCAGAGAGCGCCCGTATGGCGTTAATCGCTGCGATACTGGCCTGCTCATCCGTCATTCTGAGGGTATCGACCCCCATTGCCGCAGCAATTCTGGCAAATCGGGGCTGGGCCACCGGCCGGTTAAAGTTTTCGACAATCGGCAACAGGATGGCGTTGCAGACGCCGTGGGGTAAATCGTGCGTTGCGCCGGGCTGGTGGGCAAGCGCATGGACCAGACCTAAACCTGCGCTGTTAAATGCCATACCCGCCAGATATTGACCATACGCCATCATTTCACGAGCTTGTAAATTCTGTCCGTTTGCAACCGCTTCCGGCAACCACTGGCTGATCAGCCGAATCGCCTCAAGGGCGTTTGCATCGGTGAGTGGATGGGCGCCAAGCGAAACATAGGCTTCGACGGCATGGGTCAGTGCATCCATACCGGTAGCGGCGGTGACGCTGGCCGGAATATTCAGCATGACACTGGCATCATCAACCGCAATATCAGGGATAATATTTGAGTCGATAATGACTTCTTTAATATTGCGTTCCGAATCAATAATCACCGCATTACTGGTCATCTCCGCCGCAGTACCGGCGGTGGTATTGATGGCCACCAGATGCACGCCAGGATGGGTCACTTTACCAATGCCAGCGTAATCGGTGGATGGGCCTGGATTTGCCGAAAGAATTTTAATTGCTTTAGCGGTATCAATCGGGCTGCCGCCGCCAAACGCAATAATATAATCACAGTCATTTTCCTTAAATGCGCTAAAACCACGCTGCACCAGCGCCTCTGTCGGATTAGGAAAGACGTGATCAAACAGATGATAATTAATACCACTGCCCTCCAGTGCGGAGAATAAACCATCCAGCAGCCCGAGGCGCACCAGTTGGCCATCTGTCACGATCAGGGCCTTACCCCAGTTTTTCCCTTTTACTATTTTGACCATATCGCCAATCGCACCGGCGCCATGGAGACTGATTTTAGGTAATGCTAATAAAAAGCTCATCTTAAACCCCTTAACTTTTCGCTCTGTGACTTAAAGCAATGGAATATCAAGAGTGCCGCCATCTCTCTGCTGGCGGTGGCGCTTTTGGTCGCTGATATTGGGTATTGAGCAGAGAAAAACGTCCGAAATAACGATTATTTCCGCAGACGCCGTTTCCCGTTACAAATATTAAAAATAAATTTAACAGATCAGAAACCTTTACTTGTCGTCAATCATCTATCGCTTTTGTCATCATCGACAATACGCTATGACAATACAGTGACCTGCGACCGTTATTTGATTTTCCAGCAATGGTATGGCGATAAGTTTATTGGGGCGCAGATGAAAACACCTTCTTTTTACTGACAACCTTTACCGCCAGCTGACCATATAACCAATATCGCCCCACTCTATTTCACAGATTAATTATCTGCTGCGCGTAACGCTATATTCAGGACGGGGTAACAAAACGTGACAAGCGCTGGTTTAACCGGCGATTTTCATTCTTCAGCCGCTCAATTTCCTCCAGCAGGGGCAGCGTGACCGCAATGCCGGGCCAGTCCAGCTCCAGCTCACGCCGCAGCTGCTGGCAACGATGGAAGGTGGAAAGCGCCCGATCGTCAAACAGCCACTCCCCGGCCGCCAGACTGCGCGGCTCTATCACCCCCAGCCCGACAATTTCCGTCAGTTCTTCTGCTGAAACGCCGGTATGCAGACAAAATTCCGTAATGGTAAAGGTTACGGTTAATTCAGCCATTATGCTTTCCCCCAATCCTGGCGCGCATCGAAGGCCGTATGAGCATCAGCCAACTGCTGCCACAATTCCGCAGTGTGTTTATCCGGCGCCGGCGGCATGACCACTTTAAGCACCGCATACAGATCGCCATGTTTACTCTTACTGACCAGTCCTTTCCCCTTAATGCGCATCCGCTGACCGGCCTGACTGCCGGCCGGAATGGTCAGCAGGATGCGGTCCTTCAGGGTCGGAACCGGGACTTTAGCGCCAAGAGCGGCTTCCCATGGCGCCACCGGCACAACCACTTCCAGATCGTGGCCGACAATATCAAATAAAGGATGGGGCGCAATATGCACGACCAGCCAGAGATCGCCGCTGGCGCCGCCGCCGCTCCCGGCAGTGCCCTGACCTTTCAGCCGAATACGCTCACCATCACCAACGCCGGCAGGAATTTTCACATTAAGTGTTTTGGTAATTTCCCGCTCCAGCTGGCCGAACGCGTTATATACCGGCTGACGGTACTGAATCGTTCGGGTTTGCTCTGCCAGCGTTTCTTCAAGAAATACCGCCACATCCAGTTCGATATCCTGGCCGCGTACCGCATGCCGCTGAGCAGAATGCCGCGCGCGTTCGGCAAAGATGGAAGAGAAGATATCGGAGAAGTCTTCAGCAGAGTGGGCATTACCGGTCCGGGCCTGACGGCCAGCGGGCGGATCGTTGCGATGCTGCCAAAGCTGGTCATACTCGGCGCGGCGTTCTGTATCTTTCAGCACCTCATAGGCTTCAGCGACTTCTCTGAACTGCGCCTCGGCGTTGGCCTCACTACTGACATCCGGGTGGTATTTTCGCGCCAGGCGTCGGTAGGCGGTCTTGATCGCTTTGAGGTCATCAGATGGCTTAACCCCTAAAATGGTATAATAATCCTTTAGTTCCATAACGTTATCATCTCATTTTTAATCGTTTTTCTGGGATATGACCGATCGCGTGTTTCGTGAACCTCTATCAATATAGAGCAGCTGCGGGGGATAAACTGGATAAAATGTGTCAACCGGTGAGAAAGATGCGCGAGAAATGCGCCGCTGACGGTGCAGCAGCAGCAAGTATCCGGCAAGAAAACCACCGGCCGGCGATAGTTGCATCAATATGCCCACCGGTGGGTGGGCACGCTAATTATTTACTGTTTTCACTGATAAAATTTTTATAATTTTCCGCAGTGATAACCTGGTACGGTACCCACGTATAGGTTTTCACCTGTTTCTTATCCAGTAACGACCGGGTTACCCGGACAGCACCAATTGCCTGGTTACGGGCATCCTGGAAGATAGTCAGGGCCATTTTACCACTCTGAACAAATCTTAGTCCGTCAGGCGTACCATCAATACCTGCGACTAAAATATCACTTTTGGTTTTCTGACTCAGCGCCTGAATCGCGCCTATCGCCATTTCATCATTGTTAGCCGCAATGGCATTTATTGGTGAACCGTCAAGCAGCCAGTTAGATACCACATCAACCGCTTCATTGCGCTGCCACTTTGCGGTTTGCTTTGAAATGACTTTCATATCTTTGTATTTTGCAATCACCGCCTCGACGGCGCGGGTCCGTTCGCGGGCCTCTTCGGTAGAAAGGGCGCCGATAAGAATGGCAACATTACCTTTATAATTCATCTTTTTGGCCAGCGCCTCCATTTGCATTTTACCGCCCAGCGCTGAATCAGAGCCAACATAGGCCATGTTTTTCCCCAGTGTGACCTCGGGTTTCCGGTTGACAAATACCAGCGGGATCCCGGCCTGACTGGCTGCCTTGATCATCGGCGCCACCCCCTGGGTATCCACCGGGTTGAGAATAATCGCATCAACCCCCTGATTAATAAAATCATCAACTTGCTGTACCTGTAGTGCGACATCGCCTTTAGCATCAACGAACTGCCCTTTCAGGTTTTGCTGGCCCAGCTCTTTTTCCATCTGCGCATGTAAAATTGAAATGAAATTAAGATCAAAATTTGCCAGTGCGATACCTACCTTCATCTCTTTGGCCTGCGCGGAGGCGATTAGTATGGCGAAAAATGCGGATACTATTATTGTGTTGATTAATTTCATATTTTTTACCTGTAGGTTGAGGATGGTTTTCTATCTATTTATAATAACGACGATCACTATGCTGCCTTGCATTGACTTTCCTTTATTCACTACTGATTCCATACCCGCAGGTATAATAAAATCAGCCGCGAGAAATAGTTAATATCGTAATAAAGACAACCTGTTCTTTTTCCGTTAAAGTACGAAACGGCAGCAGCATAAGTCATAAGTCATATCGATAGAAAAACAATTCAGCTGTGGCGGTGAAATTCACATTCTATACGCTGCAGATACGTTACATTCTGAGCACCAGACGACAGAGATGCGTTAACAGGACGCTATTTGCAAACATTCATCAAGTAACACAACACAATTCTGATAAAAAATAGCAATCCTCTGTTCCAGCACCGCGAGGCTGCACTTTTTCACCTCTTCAATCATACTTAAAATCTCATATTTACAGTGCAGCTTATAATTTTTATTTTTCTTCTGCTCTTCCAGCCAGTAAATAAGGCTGGCCTTTTTCTCTGCATCAGTAGCGTAACTATCATTAACTTTAACGTTTTTGATGGTGATGATAAATCTTCGATAAAAAGAGGTGATATCCGCCATTTTTACAAAATTATTCATACAGGAACAACCAGATGTTATTTAACGAGACAGCCAGCAATGCGCTGGCTGTTTTTTTGAAATTAAATGGGTTGCGCAGGCGCCGGCGTATTATCATACCCGCCCCAGACCGACTGATCGTAATTGACCACCGAACCGGTCATCAGCCCGGACTGATCGCTGGCGAGAAACGTCACCGCACGCGCCACCTCAGCAGGATCAATCAGTCGCCCAAAGGGCAACTGCGCAGCGGCTTTTTCAAGCCAGTTATCATCGGCGCCGTGATATTGTTTCATAATACGGTCCTCGCCTTCTGACGACATCCAGCCGATATTCAGGGCGTTGACGCGGATATTATTGCGCAAAGTGGCAAAGGCGGTATTGCGCGTTAACGTCGCCAGCGCCCCTTTTGAAGCACAATAAGCAGAAATGAACGGCTGACCGGCGAGTCCCGACATCGAGCAAATATTCACAATGCTTCCCTTAATACCGTCACGCTTCATCAGTTTGATGGACTCCTGCATCAGGAAAAAAGGACCGCGGACATTGGTGGCAAACATTTTATCGAACAGTTCCGGTTCGGTATCGATAATCGTCCCACGATCGGTCATCGCTCCGGCATTAACAAGAATATCGAGTTTGCCAAAATGCTTATCTGCTGCCCGGATGGCGTTGCGGCAATCTTCAACATTGGTCAGATCGGTCTGAATAAACTGAACATTACAGCTGGCATCCGCCAGCTTTTCAGCCATAGCGATACCCTTTTCGGCATTGCGTCCACACAGGATCAACCCGGCAGCGCCGGCCTGTTTAAACTCGCCGGCAATCGCCGCGCCCAGCCCCTGGGTACCACCGGTAATTACGGCCACTTTTCCATCAAGAAAACCAGTCATTCATCTTCTCCTTCAGTGAGAACATAACCCGCTTGTATCAGCGATTTTTTCAGGCTGGCATAGCCAATTTTTGCATATTCAAGTGGCGGGGCAAGCGCGGGATCCTGTTCGGCTTCCACGACAAACCAGCCCTGATAACCGTTATCAGCCAGCTCACGCGTAATGGCAGCGAAATCGATGCAGCCATCGCCTGGCACGGTATAAACACCTTTGAGCACCGCATCCAGAAATGAATCACGATTCCAGTCAAGCGCGGCCAGAACCTCTGCCCGTACATCTTTGGTATGAACGTGATTGATGCGCTGGCCATGTTTTTTCAGGATGTTCAACGGCTCCACGCCGGCAAACATCAGATGGCCGGAATCAAACAGCAAACCGACCGCCGGACCGGTACTGGCCATCAACAGGTCGATATCGCGCTCATCCTCTATCGCCGTACCAATATGATGGTGGAATGCCAGCGGCACGCCAAAATCAGCGCAATAGCCGGCAAACTCCGTTAATTTTTCCCCGTACTGACGAATTTCAGACGCACTGAGCCGACGGCGGCGACTCAGTGCGATATCCTGACGGTTCTGAATGGTACCGGCCGTCTCTCCATACACCAGGCAGGCGGCGCCGCAGTCCCTGAACAGCTGGAGCTGGGGGGTGACCCGTTTAATTTCGCTGGCAAGGTCATTATCGAGCAGGGTACCTGAATACCAGCCGGAGACCAGTTGGAGATGATATTCCGCAAGCTGCGGGCGCAGTTCGGCGCTGGTTAGCGGAAATTTTCCGCCCGTTTCCACGCCGGAGAATCCCGCCAGCTGGCTTTCAGACAGACAGACTGACAACGGCGTATCGCCGCCGAGTTGCGGCAGGTCATCATTGGACCAGGCGATAGGCGCAATACCGAGTTTGGCTTTCAGAATCATGATGCGATTTCCTGATAGAGTTAAATACCAATACGCTGTTTTTTACGGGCCTCTTCCTGTTCCCGTCTGGCCTTCATCACACTCTCACGGGCGCTGACTTCCGGCACTCCCACATCCCACCATGCATCACCCGGCGTCCATTCATACGGATTGGTATCAATGCAAATCACCGTGGTGCGGTCATTGGATTTAGCCCAGCCGATAGCGGCTTCCAGTTCACTCAAATTGCTGACCTTACGCGCCAGCGCCCCCATCGACTGCGCATGCGCCACAAAGTCGACATGAAACGGCTCTTGAACCCGGCAGTCCTGCAGCAGGTTATTAAACGACGCCCCGCCCTTGGCATTTTGCAAACGGTTAATCACGGCATAACCGCCGTTATCGCAGACCAGCAGAATCATTTTGTGCCCGGACAGCACGCTGGAGTAGACGTCAGAATTCATCATCATGTAGGTTCCGTCGCCGATCATGACGAAAACGTCGCGTTTCTGCTCCAGCATCGCAACGCCCCAACCGGCGGAAATTTCGTAACCCATACAGGAGAAGCCGAACTCACAGTCAAAAGTGCCCGGGTTTTTCACTTTCCAGCCCTTCACCAGTTCGCCGGGTATGCCGCCCGCAGCGCTGATAATGTAATCTTCATTTGCGGCACAGGCATTGACCACGCCGACCACCTGCGCATAAGCCGGGACATCATGCGTCGCGGTGGGCCGTTGCTGTTTCCCGGCAATCAGGCGGTTCCACTCGCTGAAGCGCTCTTTGCCCTGCTGCAGCCATGTCGAATCGGCCTTCCACGCACCAAGCCCCTGATCCAGTTCGCGAATCCCCTCCTGCGCATCGCACACCAGCGGAATGGCAAAATGCTTATGAGCGTCGAAACGAGCCGCATTAATGGCGACGAATTTGGCCTCAGCGGAGAACACCGTCCAGGATCCGGTGACAAAATCCATCAGGCGGGTGCCGACGGCGATAATCACATCCGCTTTGGCCGCCAGCGCATTAGCGGAAGTGGATCCGAGAATGCCAACCGGACCGATATGCACCGGATGGTCGTGAGTAAAAGTCCCTTTACCGGCAATGGTCTCAACCACCGGGATACCACGCTCTTTGGCCAGTTTTTCCAGTGCCGCTTCGGCGCGCGAATAACGCACTCCGCCACCGGAAATAATCAGCGGATATTTTGCCTGTTGTAGCAAATCGATAGCCTGCGCCAGCAGCTGCTGATCGGGACGCGGGCGCGGAATAACATGCACGCGGCGGGCGAAGAAAGCTTCCGGGAAATCCCATGCCATCTCCTGAACATCCTGACATAAGCCAATAAACGCGGGCCCGCATTCCGCAGGATCAAGCATAGTCGCCACTGCCTGCGGTAAAGAAGAGATGATTTGCTCCGGCCAGGTAATACGATCCCAGTAACGGGTAACGGCTTTAAACGCATCATTTACCGTCCGGGTAGGATCGTTGAAATGTTCAACCTGCTGCATCACCGGATCCGGATGGCGCCCTGCAAATGCATCACCGCAAAGCATTAAAAACGGTAGCCGGCTGACATGGGCCACCCCGGCGGCGGTCAGCAGGTTAGTCGTACCCGGTCCGATTGACGCGGTGACCACCATAATCTGCTGACGCAGGCGCGCTTTGGCGAAACCGACGGCAGCGAATCCCATGGATTGCTCGTTCTGACCGCGCCAGGTCGGCAACACATCCTGAACACTTTCCAGCGCTTCACCCATGCAAGTCACATTGCCATGCCCGAAAATGGCGAACACCCCCGGAAACAGTGGAACTTGCTGGCCGTCCACGTCAATAAACTGGTTGCTGAGATAACGCACAACAGCCTGCGCAGTGGTACAACGATACGTCGACATATTATCTACCTGTTGTAGGGCCTGCCGATAAGGAACAGGCGGATTTATCGGAATTAATTTTGCACAATAAAAATAAATGCAACTTATGTTGCAAAAAAAAGGAAAACTTTTCCCTGCAGGAAAGCCCCCACACGAAGTGACGCGCAGACCGTTATTTATTGACGGCTTTTTTGTGTTCTTCTGCCCGCAGGGTGCGTTCAGTCAGTGTTTCAATTCGTGGCTGCTCTTCTTCCGGATGCAGTGCGGCGGCGAGAGAAAGCGCCATACACTGCACCAGGCACACCGGCGCCGCCAGTGAACGCGAGAAACTGTACTCTTCTTCCGGTATGGTGAATAACACTGTCGCATTTTTTGCCAGCGGCGACAGTACGCTGTCGGTGATGGCGATTACCGGTACCGATTTCGCCTCCGCAATATCCGCTATATTCATCACTTCCTGCGCATAGTGGCGGAAAGAGACAGCAATCAGCGCATCTTGTTTCGTCATATTCATTGCCATATGAGGCGCAAGTCCACCGGCCATATCAAGCAATACCACTTTGCGGTTCAGCATGGTCAACAGGTAGCGCATCAGAATCGCTACCGGCTCAGAACGTAACTGGCCGGCAATAAAAATGGTGTCAGCCTTTTTCAGATATCCGGCACATTTATCGAGGTCGCTGGCTTTGATGCTCTCCAGCATCCCCTGAAGCGTGGCAATGTCCCTGACCACCAAATTCTGCAGAAACCCAAGGCTTCCCTGTTTCTGATTTTTCTGTAAATCACTTTCCAGCGCGACAATTCTTTCATTGTAGCCCGGGGCTGATGTCGCCAGCCGGGTCTGAAATACCGATTGCATCTGTTTAAAACCGCTGTAACCCAGATTTTGCGCAAAGCGCACCAGCGTGGAAGGATGTAGCCCACACTTCTGGGCGATGGCATTAATCGACTCCAGCGCCACTACATTGGGGTTTTGCATGATAAAACGTGCGACCTGCTGAAAACGCTCGGATAAATCCGGGTAACGCGCAGTGATGTCATTCACCACCTGCTCATAATTTTTGTGCGGTGGCAGCTGAGATTTCTTTTCAGCCTCGCTACGACTAACCATGCTGTTATGCCCTCAAATACAACCAAAAAAGTAATTTTAAACGGAGAGTTAACCAGATGACTCCGTAAAAGCGCGCCCGTATCGGCTATCACAACGACTGATCACAGTCTCAAGTTATAGCAACTAAAATTGCATTTCAATTTAACTTGCAATTAACTTTTCCATAAATGTGATCTCATTCAGAATTTACACAGTTTTTTTCGCCGTTTCGGTCGGTAAAACGGCATGCTGCAGCAAAAATTGCAACCTCCCTGTCAAAAATAAAAGTTTTAAATCAACAAGTTAAATTATTGACATTAATATTCCATCACCTCGCCTCGCTAAAATTTTCGTTTTGCAATTTTTATTGCGATGAACTAAATATTGCAATTAGATTATCCAGATGTAACGGCGAGCGGAGTCTCAACTCCCGATAACTTCATTTCACCGGCGCTGCAAAAAGCGGCCGCAGAAAAGACAGGAAGTGTGTATGTATAAAGACTTTGGGCAGTTCATCAATGGTAGCTGGCGTGCAGGCCGGGGTTCCCGTTCTATTCATGTTACCGATCCCGGGCGTGATGAAAAACTGGGGGAAATAGCGGGTGCCTCAGAGCAGGATACGCTTGATGCCATTACCAGCGCTGAATCTGCGTTGCCGATCTGGAAACAGACACCGGCATGGGAACGGGCAGAAAGCTTACATCGCATTGCACAGGAAATGGAGAAAGCCCGCGAGCAGGCCGCAAAGGTCATCTCTCTCGAGAGTGGTAAGCCACTGGCGCAGGCCAGCCGTGAGTGGACCCTCTCTATCGATCAGTTTACCTGGTATGCCGAAGAGGCGCGGCGCATCTACGGCCGGATTGTCGAAAGCCGGGTTGCCGGCGGACGTTGTGAGGTCAGCCATGAGCCGGTTGGCGTCGTCGCGGCCTTTACCGCCTGGAATTTTCCGGTGGTGTTAATCGCGCGCAAAGTGGCTCCGGCGCTTGCCGCCGGTTGCACGGTAGTGTTACGCCCCTCATCTGAAGTCCCCGGCTCGGCGATGATGATTATGCAATGCATTAAGCAAGCCGGCATTCCATCCGGGGTGGTGAATATGGTGGTTGGTGAGACCGATAATACCTACCGGCCATTGATCAATTCCCCCGTCGTCAGGAAGGTCACCCTGACCGGTTCAACCGCGATTGGCCAGCAAATGATACGCGATGCTGCCGCAACCGTTAAACGCCTGAGCATGGAGCTTGGCGGCAACGCGCCGATGATTGTTTTTGCTGATGCGGATGTGGAAAAAGCGCTGGATCTGGCAGTACCAACCAAGTTTGCCAACTGTGGACAGGTCTGCGTCACGCCGGATCGTTTCTATGTGCATGAATCGATAGCCGCAGAGTTCACCGAAGGATTTGCCCGGCGCGCAGCAAAGATAAAAGTCGGCTATGGCCAGGACGAAGGCACGGAAATGGGGCCGCTGATCAATCAACGTCGGCTGCAGGCGATCGAAAAAATTGTGGCGGATGCGCGTCAGAAAGGCGCACGCATCGTGACTGGCGGACATCGCATTCAGGATAAACCGGGCTTCTATTATGCGCCGACGGTGATTGCTGATACTCCCGATGATGCGCTGGCGATTTGTGAAGAAAACTTTGGCCCGATTGCTGCCATCACCACCTTCCGCGATGAATACGAGGTTATTGAACGCGTTAACCGCTCTGAATTCGCCCTTTCCGCCTATGCCTTTACACGCGATGCGGCGCGTATCCGACGTGTTTCAGCGGCCTTACAGGCCGGTATGGTCGGTATTAACAGCTTTGCGCTGGCGGCTGCCGAAGTTCCGTTTGGCGGTATTAAATCCAGCGGGATGGGTAGCGAAGGCGGCTGCGAGGGGATCCTCGAATATATGAATGTCAAACTGACTCAGGTGGTTCTGTAAGGAAAACGCGATGGTGATTAATAACATAAAGCAGTTGTGGGAAAAGGAACAACCGGTCCTTAATGGATGGCTATCCGTGGCCAGCCCCTTCACCGCCGAGATAATGGCAGCGCAGGGATATGATTCTGTCACCATTGATATCCAGCACGGCTTTGTCGGTTATGAGACTGCGGCAGTGATGCTGCAGGCGATGCGGGCCAGCGGTGTAACACCAATGGTGCGCGTGCCATGGCTTTCGCCTGGTGACATCATGAAGGCTCTTGATGCCGGAGCCTATGGCATTATCTGCCCGATGATTAATAATGCCCGGGAAGCGCAGCAGCTGGTGTCCTGCGTACGTTATCCCCCCGCGGGTTCGCGCAGTTTCGGTCCAACGCGCGTCACCTTTGCCGCTGGCCAGGATTATGGTCAGCATGCGGATCAGGAAATGCTCTGTTTCGCGATGATCGAAACAGCGGAAGCTTTCCGCAACATTGATGAAATCGTCGCGACTCCGGGTCTGGACGGGGTTTATATTGGCCCGGCGGATTTGACTCTCGGGCTAAGCGGCAAAAAATACCGTACCGGTTTTGATCGCGAAGAAGCCGAAATGGTTGGCGCGATTAAATATATTCTTGAGCGCGCGCACGCTGCAGGCATTCGAGCCGGTTTGCATAATGGTACGCCGGAATATGCGGCAAAAGCGGTTGGCTGGGGATTTGACCTTGTCACCGTCGCCAATGATGTCCAGTTACTGCGTGGCGCCGCGGCTGCCAGTGTCAGCCAGTATCGTCTTCTTACTGGTAAAGAAACTTCACCTGATGCTGCAGCCAATAAAGGAGGTTACTAATATGCCTCATGTGCTTATCGCCGGCAAAATTCACGATGCCGGACTGGATATTCTGAAAAATGCCCCGGGTTTTACCTATGATCTGATCCATGAAGTGAGTGTCTCCAGTTATGCGCCTTTTATACACAATGCCGATGCGCTTTTGCTAAGAACGCAACCGCTTACACGCACTGAAATTGAAAAAGCGGGGAAACTGAAAATTGTTTCACGTCATGGCGTAGGTTATGACGCGGTAGAACTATCGCCATTAAATGAGAAAGGTATTCCTCTGACGGTGGTCGGCGATGTAAATTCGCTGTCTGTTGCCGAGCATACTATTTCAATGCTAATGACGATAGCGAAACACTTACATGTTTATGACGGCAAGATACGCTCAGGCAACTGGAACTGTCGAAACAATTATGACGCGATTGAACTGGCAGGCAGGACGCTGTTTATTATTGGCTTTGGTCGTATCGGTCGGGAAGTGGCGCGTATGGCGCGCTGCTTTAATATGAAGGTGGTCGCCTATGATCCCTTTGTTGCCGCCAGGGTTTTTGACGATTTGGCAGTGGAACGCGTTGAAGCGCTTGAAAAGGGGCTGACCAGCGCTGATGCGGTAACCGTGCATCTGCCGTTGCAGGATGATAAACCATTAATTGGGCAGGCGGAAATTGCCATGCTCAAACCCGGCGCCATTGTGATCAATACCGCACGCGGCGGTATTGTTGATGAAAGCGCCCTGATTGAGGCATTAAAAAATGGTCATATTCGCGGCGCCGGTATTGATGTATTAACCCAGGAGCCGCCAGATATTAATTCGCCATTACTTCATGCCTCATATCACTTGCTGCTGAGTCCCCATACCGCCGGACTGACCCAGGAAGCGGCGATGCGAATGTCAGTATCGGCAGTAAATAATATTATTAATTATTTCAACGGCACGCTTGATGAAACGCTTATTGTTAATAAGCGTGAAATAAGCCCTGCAATTAATATTTAATTATTTTATATGGCCGACTGCTTCGCTGCCTGCAGGAATTAATTATCATCAAAATTGCTGTATCAGGTGCGAATCGCATCGGGAATATCCATGCGTCAAAATTGAAGTGTAAATCTGAACTGAGAGAGAAAGCATGAAAAAGATCGGTATTGGTATTATTGGCACCGGATTTATGGGTTTATCCCATGCTCTGGCATACCGTGCTGCAGCAGGCATTTTTCCCGATGAGATTTCACCAGAATTAATCTGTGTGGCGGATATCGACAAGGCGGCGGCAGAAAAAGCCTGCCAGCGCTTTGGCTTCCGGCGCTATACCGATAACTGGCAGGCGCTGATCGATGATCCCGAAGTGGATATTGTCTCGATTACCACGCCTAACCGTTTTCATCCGGAACAGGCGCTGGCAGCCATTAAGGCAGGAAAGCATGTGCATTGCGAAAAGCCGATTGCCCCCGGCAGCAAAGACGCCGCGATAATGACGCAGGCGGCGGAAGCCAAAGGCGTGATAACCCAGGTTGGCTTCAATTACCTGAAAAATCCGCTGATTAAGCTGGCCCGGGAGATGATTGCAGACGGAGAGCTGGGCGAGATCATTAGCTTCCGTGGCATCCATGCGGAGGATTTTATGGCGTCACCCTCCACCCCATGGTCGTGGCGCCTCGACCCTACCGGCGGAGCGGGAGCGATTGCCGATCTCGGCAGCCATATCGTGGCCATGGCGAGATTTTTGCTTGGCCCCGTGGTGGCGGTGCAGGCCGATCTTGAAACCGTCATCCACCAGCGGCCGGTATCCGCTGGCGCGACGGAACTGCGTCAGGTTGCAGTGGATGATATCGCCAGGCTGACGGTGGAGTTCGCACGCGGTTGCAAAGGGAGTATTGAAGCAAACTGGGTGGCGACCGGGCGTAAGATGCAGCTGGCTTTCGAAATCTATGGCTGCCGTGGTTCGCTGCATTTCAGCCAGGAGCGCTTTAATGAACTGCATTTCTATCGTACCGACGGTCAGGGTGGTCACTACGGTTACCAGAAAATTGAAGCCGGACCGCAACACCTGCCTTACGGCGCTTTTTGTCCGGCGCCAGGCCATCAGCTTGGCTTCAATGACCTGAAGACCATTGAAATCGCAGAATTCCTGCGCGCGATCGCCGGTCAAAAGGTCAGCGGGCCAGATTTCCGCGAGGCGTGGGAAATACAAAAAGTCATTGATGGCGCGATTGCCTCCGCGCGTGAGAAATGCCGGGTCAATATTTAAACCGCGGGCTTCCTGCCGCTGCAGGAGGCCATGCCTGATGACTTCCGACTTTTTTCGCCTGCTTGGTCGCTTCAGGAGTTAACAATATGCATAAACTGCTCCCGACAACCGAGAGCACCGCCGCTAACGATGCCCTGCTCAGGCAGTTCCGGCTAATTGCCAGAATGGAAGGCGTATCCCAACAGGATATGCAGCGGCGTCTGATGGCTCGTTATGTCAACAGCTGGCTCACTGAAAATTTACGCTACCAGGTTGTCAGTGAAGTTACGCCGGACAGTAATCTTTCGCGGCAAAACCTCTGTTTTAATATTTCCGTGCAGGTGATCGGTCTGGAATTGACCACCTCATGCTGTCCGGTGTCATTTGACCTGCCGGCGGTCAGCCTGCCATACGAGGCCTGGCGGGTGTATGCGCACGGTCCGCCCCTGCGGTCCGGGCAATTAATCCCGGCAACCGATCACGTTGCGGGGAAAAAACATCTGCTATGGCAGGGGCGCTGTTTCATTTTCGATCCGCAGCTAAGAACGGAAATAACCTTCCGGGCCACGCAAAGAGAACTACAACAGAAACTGGAACAGAATGTTCATCGCGGAATTCAGCAGTGGGCAAATCACTGTCGCCAGCAAGCCCGCGACTGCCGCGATCCGCGCTGAAGAGCGGGGAGATCCCGGCAGCATAGCAATAACCGATCTCCCGCCCGCCGCCTGCGGCCTGACGCTCAGATTAACCCTGACGGTTTTTCCAGACGGTCTGAATATTGCAAAACTCATACAAACCGAACTCAGACAGCTCACGTCCGTAGCCACTTTTCTTCACGCCGCCGAAAGCCACACGCGGATCGCTGGCGCTGTAGCCGTTGATAAACACGCCGCCGCACTCCAGCCGCGCAGCCATCTTATCCGCTTGTGCCGCGTCACCGCTGTAGAGGGTCGCACTCAGGCCAAAATCACTGTCATTAGCCAGTTCGATGGCATGATCGGCGTCGCGCGCCACACTGATGGCCGCGACCGGGCCAAACAGCTCCTGGCGGAAAGCGGTCATATGCGGCTGGACATTTCCCAGTACCGTCGGGGCATAAAAGTTACCCGCACCGGCCAGCTTATGGCCGCCGGTCATTAACACCGCACCTTCCGCCAGGGTAGCTTCTACCTGGGCATGCAGTTCATCACGCAGATCGAAACGCGCCATCGGACCGATGTAATTATCCGGATTATCCGGCGCACCGATCTGCAATGCCTCAACGGCAGCGACAAACCGGGCGGTAAATTGTCCGGCAATCGCCTCTTCGATAATAAATCGCTTGGCTGCCGCACACACCTGTCCACTGTTCTGATAACGGCCGGCAACCGCTGCATTAACCGCCTGCTGCAGATCAGCATCTTTCAGCACGATAAACGGATCGGATCCACCCAGTTCCAGCACCGATTTCTTCAGTGCCGCACCAGCCTGCGCGCCAATCGCGCTACCCGCCCTGACACTACCGGTGAAAGTGACAGCCGCCACCCGCGCATCATTAATTGCCTGACTGACGCCATCATTGCTGGCATTGATTACGGCGAAAACCCCCGGCGCCACACCGGCGGATGCCACTATGCGTTGAATAAGCCAGGCACAGCCCATCACGTTAGGTGCGTGTTTCAGCAGGTAGCTATTACCGGCAAGCAGAACCGGCACCGCGCTGCGCATCACCTGCCATAGCGGAAAGTTCCACGGCATCACGCCGAGGATGGTTCCCAGTGGACGAAACTCGATCACCGCCTGATTGTTCGGTACCTGCGTCGGTTTCGCCGCCAGCAGCGCCGGGCCATGTTCAGCATACCAGTCGCAGAGACTGGCGCTTTTTTTCACCTCCGCCCGCGCCTGCAGAATCGGCTTACCCATTTCCGCGCTGATAAGCCCGGCCAGCGCTTCGCTGTTTTCACGCAGCGCATCGCCAATAGCGCGCAGCTTTGCCGCACGCTGCGCAATGCCCAGCGCACGCCATCGTTTCCCCGCCTGATAACATTCGGCAATGGTTTTATCTATCTGTCCGTGACTGTCAAAAGGATATTCAGCCAGGGTTTGCGCGTTGGCCGGATTTACCGAGACTGCGTGGGTAAGCTTAGTGAGGGTCATTGTTCCTTCCATTTCGTTTTTTGCGATGCCGCTATCCTGACCTTGTTAAGCCTGTTTAAAAAGTGAATAATTATGTTTTAACCTTTCACAAAATGAGAATGGTATGAACCTTTCACAGCTTGAGATGTTCTCAGCCGTGGCGGAAACCGGCACTATTTCGCAGGCAGCCAGAAAGGTGCATCGGGTACCGTCAAATGTCACCACCCGCGTCCGCCAGCTTGAAGCCGATTTGGGTGTCGAGTTGTTTATTCGGGAAAACCAGCGACTGCGGCTTTCTCCCGCCGGGCACAGTTTATTGCAGTACAGTCAGCAGATTTTGAGTCTGGTGGCGGAGGCACGTCAGGTGGTTACCGGCCAGCAACCGCAGGGGATTTTTACGCTCGGCTCGCTGGAGAGCACTGCTGCGGTGCGTATTCCCGGCATACTCGGCCAGTACCACCAGCGTTACCCGATGATTCAGCTGGATCTGAGCACCGGACCTTCCGGAAATATGCTGAATGCGGTGCTGGCGGGCGAGCTGTCAGCGGCTTTTATTGATGGACCGGTTATGCACCCGGTGATTGAAGGGATGCCCGTATTCCGCGAAGAGATGGTGATCATTGTCGCGGCCGGTTATCCGGAAATTAAGCGCGCGCAGGCTGTCAGTGGCCATAATATTTATGCCTTCCGGGAAAACTGCTCCTACCGCCGGCACTTTGAGAACTGGTTCCTCGACGATCAGGCCACACCCGGCAAGATCTACGAAATGGAGTCTTACCACGGCATGCTGGCCTGCGTGATCGCCGGGGCCGGGCTGGCGATGCTGCCGCGCAGTATGCTGGAGAGTATGCCAGGGCATGAGCAGGTCAGGGTATCTATTCCTGATGAGAACTGGCGCTGGCTGAATACCTGGCTAATCTGGCGGCGCGGGGCTAAAACGCCACAGCTTGAGGCATTAATCCGGCTGTTACCAGCGGATAACAAACCGATCCCGGCTAGCGATGCAGCTCCGCCACTGTCATGGTAAATACCACGTCGTCGCTACTGTCGCTGGCGTACTGGTGTGCGACATCGGTTTTCGCCACCGCTGAACAGCCTTCGGGAACCGTCAGTTCGCTATCGCCAATTTTTACCTTCAGCACCCCCTGCTCGACATGAAACAGTTCGAAAGTTCCCTGCGGATGGCCGGCGGAAGTGAACAATTCGCCGGGGAACATCTGCCAGCGCCATAACTCAATCATATCAGGTCCGCTGGTCCCGGCCAGCAGACGCGCGGAGCCCCCTTTTTCACCGGTCCATAAAGTTGGGATATGCTGGCTTTCAATCAGATGTGCGGCGGGCGCACTGGTCACATTGACAATATCAGCAACCGACAGGCCCAGAGCCGCAGCTATTTTACACAGGATGGCGATACTGGGGTTAGCCGCGCCTTTCTCAACTTCCACCAGCATACCTTTGCTGACGCCAGCACGGCGTGACAGCTCGTCCAGCGAGAGCTTTTGCTGTTTACGCTGTTGTTTAATACTGCGTGATACCGCTTCGCTGACAATCTGAATGTCGGCGCCAGAATCGGTCGATATATTGACTTTTTTGGTCATTGGTCATTAGTATGAAATAAATTAGTCACTGAAGGATTATCCGATGCTTGCCGTTGTTCCGTCAATCGATCCCGCTATTGCCAGTCTGGCGCCCGGTTTCAGAGCGCTGAGTATTGTGGTGGAAGCGGCTGCCATTACCGATGCCAGCGTGGCCGGACGGGCGCTGCAGCGTGCCTGCAACGCGGTTGCCGCCGGTGAAGCACCATGGGCTGAGGCCCATCTGGCAGCCTGGGCTGAGGTATTTAAACAGTTCGGCGCGAAACCCAAACGCACTCCCTGCTCTGCGGAGGCGCTACGTAAACGCGTTTTGCGCGATGGCACCATGCCGGGGATCGATCCGCTGGTGGATCTTTATAATGCCATCAGTATCCAGTACGCCATTCCGGTCGGCGGAGAAAATATCGCGGCTTACCTCGGTGAACCGAGGCTGACCCTGGCGGACGGCACGGAACGGTTTGACACCCTCAAACAGGGCCAGCTGGCGGAGGAGTCGCCGGAAGCGGGTGAAGTCATCTGGCGTGATGATCACGGCGTCACCTGTCGTCGCTGGAACTGGCGACAGGGGGTCCGGACAAGGTTGAGTGCAGAAGCCAGCCAGATGTGGTTTATTCTGGAATCACTGCCAGAGATGCCCATAGAGAAGCTCTATGAAGCGGGCGATGCACTGATTGACGGCCTGCAACAGATGATGCCAGGGGCGATATGCAGCCAGAAACTGATCGGTTGCGCGCTGGAGGAAACCCGCTAACCCGCGCAATCAAGATGCGGCGTGAAGCTCGCCGGGCCAGGGTAGTAGCGGCCCCGGCGAGATCCCTCCACACCCGTGTTCAGCTAATCTGATGCAGCACATCGCCCACCGCGTTAAACAAACGATCTAAATCATCCGGCTGGGTAGTAAACATCGGACCAAACTGCAGGGTATCGCCACCAAAACGCACGTAGAAACCCGCCTTCCACAGCGCCATACCCGCCTCAAACGGCCGCACCACCGCATCGCCATCACGTGCGGCCAGCTGAATCGCGCCGACCAGACCACAGTTACGGATATCCAGCACGTTCGGGCAATTTTTCACTCCATGCAAGGCGCGTTCAAAGTGCGGCGCCAGCGCAGCTGACTGCTCGATCAGATTCTCTTTTTCCAGCAGTTCCAGCGTCGCCAGACCCGCGGCACAGGCCACCGGATGGCCGGAGTAGGTATAACCATGGCCAAACTCAACCACATGCTCCGGCAGCGATTGCGACATAAAAGTGTGATAAATTTCGCTGCTGGCGACCACCCCGCCCAGTGGAATGGCGCCGTTGGTGATCTGTTTGGCGAAATTCAGGATATCAGGGGTGACGCCAAAATATTCAGAACCGGTCCAGCGGCCCATGCGCCCAAAGCCGGTGATCACTTCATCGAAAATCAGCAGGATCTGGTGTTGATCGCAAATTTCACGTAACCGCTGCAGATAGCCCTGTGGCGGAATAATCGCCCCCGCCGAGCCGGAAAGCGGTTCGACAATCAGCGCGGCAATATTCGAGGCGTCGTGCAATTCGATTAATTTCAGCATCTCATTAGCCAGCTCAACACCACCGCTGGCCGCCATGCCCGGGGTAAACGCCATCCCCGCCTGCAGGGTATGCGGCAAATGATCGACATCCATAAATTGGCCAAACATTTTCCGGTTACCACCAATCCCGCCGAGGCTGGTGCCGGCAATATTGACGCCATGATAACCCCGCGCGCGGCCAATCAATTTGGTTTTGGCTGGCTGGCCTTTAACGCGCCAGTAAGCGCGCGCCATTTTGACGGCGGTATCGGCAGATTCAGAGCCCGAACCGGTATAAAAGACATGATTAAGATCGCCGGGCATCAGATTAGCAATTTTATCCGCCAGTCGGAACGAGAGCGGATGTCCGTACTGAAAACCCGGGGAGTAGTCCAGCGTACTCAGCTGATGACTTACCGCCTGCTGAATTTCTGTGCGGCAGTGTCCGGCGCCGCAGGTCCAGAGCGCTGAGAGGCTGTCATAGATGCGACGGCCTTTATCATCAATCAGCCACTGACCTTCTGCCGCCACAATAAAACGCGGGTCGCGCTGAAAATTACGGTTGGCACTGAATGGCATCCAGTGCGCCTTCAGGTTTAAACATTCTGTTGCGTGGTTCTCGGGCATAGTAATACTCCTCACTCAGGGATAACCATCCATTTCGCAATCATTAGCGCGTCACATGCACCGCCGGCAGAGTGTGATTGATAAAACCACCGCCAAGCGCCCTCTCCATTTGCGCCGCCAGTTGTAACAATAGCCCGTCATTTCCCTGCCGGGTCTGGAAATGCATCCCCAGCGGCAAACCTGACTGCTGCCAGGCCAGCGGTACTGAGATCCCGGCGGTGCCGGTCAGACTGGCTAACGGGGTGTAAGAGAAAATTTCCCATAGTTGATAGAACCAGCTGAGAACATCCGGGTTATCACTCAGAGTCAGATATTTTTTTTCCCCGAGCAGCGGCGTCGGTTTGGCAAACGTCGGGGTAAGAATAACATCCCATTGTTGATAGAATTCCCCCAGACGTCGCGAGGTGGTATTAAAGACATCCTGCATTTTCCAGCGTTCGCTGTAGGACATATCAATGCCTTTTTGCCAGATCCTGATATTTATCGGTTCAACCTGATCCTCAGGAGGTGCGGAAAGCCCTTTTTTCTCCAGTAAACGCTGAATAAACTGTGCAAAATTGCTGATGTAACACGTGGTCTGAGCGCTGAAAGCCTGGTCAAAGTCGATATCAGGCACCAGCCATTCTACCTGGTGACCGAGCTCCGCCAGAAAGCGGGCGGTACGTTCCAGTTCCGCGATAAAGTGCGGATCGGCCTGGTACTGCCCCCACTGGTGTGAAACCGCAATGCGCAACGGCGCCGGATCCCTTTTAATCATTTCGCTGTAGGGCCGATCGCTGTGCCAGTACGGCATAAACTCCCCGGGCGCCGCGCCGCGACAACTGTCGACAAAACCGGCGGTATCTCTGACGGAACGGCTTACACAGCCCTGGGTCGACACATAGCCGCTGATATCGGACAAGGCGGGAGCAATAGAAAACACCCCGCGGGAACTTTTAAGCCCGATCAGCCCATGAGACCCGGCAGGAATACGGATCGATCCGCCACCGTCAGTGGCATGCGCAACAGGAACAATGCCGGCGGCGACCGAAGCGGCGGCACCGGCTGAGGAGCCGAAGGTAGTGTATTCCGGGTTCCACGGATTACGGGTGATATAAATTTCCGGGTTTTCTGCCGAGCCACAGACGCCAAATTCTGGCGCCGTGCTGCGCCCGATGATATTCAGCCCCGCCTGCCTGATTTTGGCAGTGAGAAAGGCGTCTTCAGTCGAACGGTTACCCTGAAGAAATTTAGAGCCCTGCTCCTGCAGACGACCTTTAACACCGGGGCCGAGATCCTTCATCAGAAAAGGCACGCCGCGAAACGCCCCATCCAGACAGGTACCATCAGTTTCCGGGGCGGCAATGGCATCGTCAAATAGCTCCACGACCGAATGAATCTTCGGGTTGATGCGCGCCGTCGCCGCCGCCGCCTGTTGCGCCAGCTCAGCCGCCGAGACATCACCTTTACTGACCAGCTCTGCCAGCGCAGTCGCATCGCATGCGGCCCATTCATCCCAACTCATTACGCTCTTCATCGGTGCGGTATCCTGTTAGTTTTTAATACTGATGGTTCAATTCAACAGCTTCTGCTTAACCTGCCGCCGCCTCAGGTTTTCACTGCCACCTGCGCGCGCAGGCTGTTTCTTTCTTTTAAAACCGCGATAGAAATCAGGCAAAGAATGTTGGCCGCAATCAGGTAGTAGCCCGGCGATACCGGGTTGCCGGTCGATTTAATCAGCCAGGAGAAGACGATCTGGGCGGTACCGCCAAACAGAGTGATGCCAAACGCATAGGCGATGGAGAAGCCGGTTGAGCGGATGTATTTCGGGAAGTTTTCACACAACACCACCAGTACGCCGGAACCACTGATGCACTGCAGGGCGGCAAAGATGGCGATTACGCTGAAGAATACCGTGTCGCTGCGGACGGTATTAATCAGTTCCAGACCCGGCAGCAGTAATAACAGCAGGATCAACCGGGGGACAATAATGGTGACTTTCCTGCCAAAGCGATCGGCCATCCATCCCCCCACCAGCGAGAAAATCACCACACAGATACCGATCAGTATGGTTGAGACCATCGCCGTGCCCGGAGCAAAGTGCAGCTCATTAAGGGCGTATGTCGTCATATAGTTGAGGAAATATTGCGTGATGGTACTGCCGGAAAGCATGAAAATACCGATAATTACCAGCCCACGGTAGTTTTTAAACACCTCGTTAAGCAGGCCGCCGGTTGTTTTTTGCGCCAGATTCTCGCCGGTCTGAAAGGTTTCATGCAGGTTGCGTCGCAGATAGATGGCAATCGGCAGGATAAGTAAGCCAAAAGCAAACGGGATGCGCCATCCCCAGCTTGATAACTGCTCAGGCGATAAGACAACGGTCAGTGAGTAGCCAATCAGGCCGGCGGTAATCCCCGCCATGCCCTGCGCGACGATCTGCCAGCTGGCATAGAATGCACGTTTACCCTGCGGTGCGGCTTCCATAATAAAAGTGGTTGCCGGGCCCGCTTCGCCGCCCCATGCCAGTCCCTGCATCATCCGCACGACCACCAGTAGGATCGGCGCCGCAATACCTATGGTTTCGTATCCGGGCAGCATCACCAGCCCGCCGGTTCCGATGGTCATTAGCACCATGGTCAATAGCATCGCGGGCTTACGTCCCACCCGATCCGCATAACTGCCAATAAATATCGCGCCTAAAGGTCGCACAACAAAACCGATACCAAATACCGACACTGATAATAACAGGCTCATAAATGGACTGTTCGAGGGAAAGAAGGCATTCCCAATCATGACGGCAAAAGTTGCATAAGCACTGAAGTCAAAAAACTCAACCGCCGCGCCAAGAACGACGGCCAGCACTTCTTTGCGTGAAGCTTTCGGCCCTTGCCTGCTATGGCTTATTTCACTCGACATTTAAGGTCTTCCTCAATGTGTTCATGCGAACGACAGAATTCTTCTTCACCGGAACCGTTTCGTTGCGAAGAAGAGCTGATTATTTTTTCACTACCGGTGCGGCCAGTTGCCAAAAGCGGCGATATTCACCCCGCAGAAGTGGTGGCGGGAGATCAGAGATATAGCAAACCACTCGCCAGGCCTCTATCACAAATCAGCTGGCTCAGTGTCTATAAAATGTGTGCACTTAAACAGCCGACAGCAAATAAGAAAACCCTATACATAAATATAACCAATTGAATTATATTAATTATTAGGGTTTAAGTTATTTAACAGCCAGTGATGCCATGGCGGTAAAGGGGAACTTATGCACTCAAAATGTGCGCCCTCCTGCTGTTTAACCGGCTGGCTGGCACTCAGGGTACTCAGCCAACACAATGAATAGTAAGCGGTTTTTTTTAGCGCCCTCGCGCAGCGAAAAAGAGGCGCGCACGGCGGCACACAAATGGATCCTGCTGCCTCGTAACGGGGCAATCGGCTTAACGCACCGGCTAAATCAGCCGGCATAGCCTGATGGCGGAAATTGCCACAGAGTGGCGCGAAAATTGCCGGGTTGATGTACTAAGCCGGTAGTCTTTTGATTTTAAGGGGGAAATTATGCAGTTACGTGCCCTGAGATACTTCAGTCAGGTGGCTAAATCCGGCTCGCTACGCGAAGCCGCCGATAAACTGTTTGTCACCCCTACTGCGGTAACACGTCAGATTGAGATACTTGAACACTTCTATGGTGCAGCGCTGATTGAACGCAGCCCGCGCGGGATAAAACTGACCCGCGAAGGCGAGTATCTGGCGCAGGCAGTCGAGGCCACATTACGTGAACTGGACCTGGTGAAAGAAAAGATATCAACGTCCCAGAGCATCGTTTCCGGCGCGATCAGGATCTGTTCGGCGGAGAGTCTGATCTCTTCTTTTATTGCGCCGGTGATAACTGAATTCAGGCAGGCTCACCCGCGGGTGACATTTGAAATAGAAATAGGCAGCGCACCCCATATCGCGCAGGAACTGATTTCGGGGAAAGCAGATGTGGCGCTGACATTCTATATGCCGGTAAGTGCTGAGCTACAGGTGACCAATTCCTGCGAACTGATGCATAAGGTACTGATGTCGATTAACCATCCCCTGTCCGGCAAAAGTTTTCTGACGCTGAGGGATGTCGCGCAACACCCGCTAGCCATCCCGCCATCGAACTATTCCGTCCGGCAGCTGCTGGAATCCGCCGCCAGACGGGAGAATCTGACCTTTGATATGCGCTTTATCACCAGCTCACTGGATATGCAGCAAAAGCTGGCCGTACTTGGGCAGGCGCTGATTATTCTGCCGCAGCTTAATGTCGATGACACGGCTGAACATGAGAAACTGATCGCCATCTCTCTGGCCGATCCGGTGATGGGAGTGGTTAAAGTCGATCTCTGTTTACCGCGACAGCGAACCCTCTCCATGGCGACCCGGATCTTCCATGACATGCTGTCGAAAAGAATCGATAAGCAAAATGGGTAGCTTGTTTTATTACTCTTCATTTTATCCAGATAATTGTAAACAGTATAACCTGTTACCCTGGGAGCGTTGGCCGCTATCTCAACGCCAGAATGCACAATAAACCCCTTTTTGTTGCTGAGAGCTTTATGGATCTACATATCAATACCCCCCTCATCGAATCACGCTCTATTAATGCCGCTCTCAGGGCTGGCCATACGGTGGAGCTGGCCACTATCAGCAGCGTTGCCAGCTCGCTGGGAGCCAAACGCGTCAGCGAACAGGCTTTGCGTTGTGCTGAGCAGCATCCGGTTCACAGTCTGTTAGTATCGGATCAGGAAGCTGTCGCCGCATGCAACCGCTTCCTTGATGACCATCGGGTGCTAACCGAGCCGGCCTGCGGAGCCAGTCTCGCCTGCGTCTATGAGCGCAAAGCGGTGCCTGAACCCTACAAAAAGCCTCTGGTTATCGTCTGTGGCGGCGCCACCACTACCGCAGAACAATTACGTTTGCTCCAGTGCCGCTGAGTATGTGCCATTCTGAATGTGTGTTATCTGTTGGTGGCTGGCGCTATCCGCCGCCTGAATTTTAATCAACCATCCCTGAGGGGACGATAAAATGAAGGAACAAGCAAATGCCGTCGGTTAAAGAGTTGGGTTTAGCGCAAGCAAACAGGCTTTCTGTAGCCATTAATCTGGGTAACCCGGTGCTGGCAACCACCGAAGCCGATGGTCAGCCCGGGGGCATTACTGTTGCCCTGGCGCGGAAAATAGCGGCGGCGCTGGAGGTTGAACTGACCCTTTTCCCCTACTCTACCGCCGGGAAAGTGGTGGATGACGCCGCAGAGAAGCGCTGGGATCTGGCCTTCCTGGCAATCGATCCCAAACGTGCTGAAGTCCTGAGCTTTACCGAGCCCTATATGACCATCGAGGGGACGCTGATGGTCAAAGCAGCCTCTGAGTGGCAGAGCGTTGGGCAAATGGATAAGCCTGGCGTGGTGATCAATGTGGGTAAAGGCGCCGCTTACGATCTCTATCTGAGCCGGACATTAACTCAGGCCACACTGCATCGTTTACCTTCTTCTCAGCATGCTATTGCCGCCTTTGTTGCTGGTGAAGGCGATATGGCCGCCGGGGTGCGGCAACCGCTGGAACTGGTGGCACGACAAAACCCCGATTTTCGCGTACTGCGAGACAGTTTTACCCGGATTAACCAGGCTATATGTGTGCCGGTGGAAAAAACCGCGCTCTACGCCGCAGTGTGCTCACTGCTGGCGCAATGGCAACAGGATGGCAGCGTTGCCGCCATCATTGCTGCCAATACGCCGCAAGATTAATCTTGCGGCGCCACCGGCGCGGGTTCAGTCATGCAGGGCATTTAGCGCATCAGGTAAAGTGGCATAAAACTCCAGCCGACCCGGTACGGGGTTTACCTGTGCCCTGGCAAGAGTTTTTAATGGCTGAAACGGGATATCGGTAATGACCAGAGTTTTTCCTGGCGGAAGCAATTCGGCAAAACGCAGAAAGGCATTCAACCCACCGGCATCAAGCAGAGGAACCGCATCCCACTGCAGGATAAGTTTCTGCTGATCGCCATTCACCTCAGCAAGCAGCTGGGTGAATACCCGCTCCGCCGCGGCAAAGAAAAGCGGACCATTGATCCTGATAACCACAATATTCGCCGGCCACGTTCCCGAAAGAGTGGAGAAACTGGTCATCCCGGCTATCTGGCGCATAAACAACAGCGATGCCAGCACAATGCCAATGGAGATGGCGATGGTCATATCAAACAGCACGGTAAGGCTGAGGCAGATCAGCATGACGACGATATCGTCCCCTGGCGCGCGCCTGAGCAAATAGATTACCTTATGCGCTTCACTCATATTCCAGGCAACGATCAGCAGCAAGGCCGCCATTGCCGCCAGCGGCAAATAAGACAATAGCGGAGCAAGCACCAGCAGCGAGAGAATCACCATTAATGAATGGATCACGGCGGCAACCGGCGAACTGGCGCCAGCGCGTACGTTGGCTGCGGAACGCGCGATGGCAGCCGTAGCGGTAATTCCGCCAAAGAACGGCGCCAGGATATTGCCTAGCCCCTGACCGATCAGTTCATTATTGGATCGGTGTTTGGTTCCCGTCATGCCATCAAGCACCACGGCGCACAGCAGTGACTCAATCGCACCCAGCATCGCCATCGAAAATGCCGCCGGCAGCAGTGCCTGGATCATTGACCAGTCCAGTGTATGGACGACGCCGTCGGTGCCGGGCAGATTCCACGGCAGTACCCATTCTGGCAGGATCGGCGGAATACCCGTCCCCTGCGATCCGTCCTGCAGCAGATAGTGAAACTGCGAGCCGATGGTCGCTACAGAATAACCGGCGGCGGACATCGCCAGCATAACCAGCGTACCGGCGATCAGTGCCGGTAAATGCGCAGGGAAACGGATCCCGAACTTCGGCCAGCTGATAAGCACCAACAAAGTCACCAGGCCAGTCAATGTATCAGCCAGATTGAGAGTTGGCAGCGCCTGCAACAACGCGAAGAGTTTCTGATGGTAGTGCTCCGGCATCACAGTGACAGTCAGGCCAAACAGATCTTTCAGCTGCATGGTGGCGATAGTAATGGCGATGCCGGAAGTAAAGCCGAGGGTGACGGGCAACGGAATATATTCGATCAGGCGGCCAAGTTTCGCGACCCCCATCAATATCAGCAGGATCCCCGACATCAGCGTGGCAATCAGTAAGCCCGCTAAACCAAACTGCTGAGAAACCGGGTACAGGATAACCACAAAGGCGGCGGTTGGGCCGGAAACACTGAAACGGGAGCCACCCGCCAGCGCAATAACAATACCGGCGATGGCCGAGGTGTAAAGTCCGTGCTGAGGCGGCACGCCACTGGCGATGGCCAGAGCCATTGCCAGTGGGATGGCAATAATCCCGACAGTGATGCCGGCGATCAAATCCCGGCTGAAACGTGGAAGTGTGTATTTCTCTTTCCTGCAGGACTCAATTATGGCGCCCGCCAGTATTGGTTCCACAGGTTTGCGGTTTTTCATAGGTGGCCTGAATGTAAGAATATAAAGAACGTATTGCGCATAGGCTCGCGAAGCGATTACTGCTAAGAATACTCCCGCGCTAAGCGAAGCGGCAATCTTTTTGCTTATCACTCAAACACATCTGCCGTTATTACGCAGCAAAACAGCAGAAAAGACCCGTTCTGCGCCCGTTTCCGGACAGGATGACGATAAGCATGATGCTCGGGCCGCGGGCAAAGTTTACGCCCTAAGCCCTATTCTACTCCTGCCGGTATGGTTTCAATCAGCAGAACTCGCATACTTTTCAGCACCCTTTTTACTGTCTGTCCTGCGATCCGTCTTAGCCGGCCGCTTTCATATTGGCCAGACCAACACCGGCCAGAATGGTGAAAATACCGGCCAGATGAAACAGATGCAGCGGCTCGCCTAAAAAAATCAGCGACAATGTTACGCCAAATACCGGGATAAGATGGATGCTTAACCCCGCCCGCGCGGCGCCAATGGCTTCCACACAGCGGCCGTAAAGCAGATAAGAGAGGAAAGAGGGAAAAATACCGAGAAACAGCACCGCGGAAAAGGTGGTTCTGTTCCAGTTAGCCGCCACATCCGCATGCGATTGCCCTATCCAGAGTGGAAACACGGCAATCAGCGTGATAATCACCTGTACACCCAGCAATCCCATACGGTTAATGTCCGCCGGGATTTTTCTCAGCCAGAGAGTGTAAAGGGCAAAACTGGCCATTGCGCACAGCAGCATCAGATCGCCGGAGGAGAATGCCAGTTGCAATACCCCACGCGGATCGCCTTTAAAGATAATCGTCAGCACACCACCGCAGGAGATCAGTAGCCCGCTCAGTTGTTTGCCAGTGAGTCGGTTACCAAAAAAAATAGCGGAGAACAGCATGATCAGTACCGGCACGCAGGAATTCAGCAACAGAGCATTGGTTCCGGAGGTGTGATGCAGGCCAAAATACACCAGCAGGCTGAAGGCGGCGACACCACTGAGCGAAACGGCAATAATGCGCCCGGCATATTGCCGATAACGGCGAAAATCACGCCGGATATGGGACCAGGCAAAAGGCATTATTACCAGTAGTGCCACAGCCCAGCGCGCCAGCGTCAGTGTTACCGGCGGAACATCATCGCGAATGGCGCGCCCGACGATGTAATTTCCCGCCCAGAGCAGAGGCGGAATGATAAACATGAAAAAAACCAGTACTGTGGATTGAGCACGAGGTAAAGACGCGGTTTCAGTTTTCGGCACGTACACAACTCCTCTGTTATCGGCCTTGATGTTTGCTGAGCAGGGTATGGTCAGAAATTGCGCTGAACGAGGGGAAGTATGGCTGACGCCCCCCGGCCTTCCAGCAAGACCGGGAGAGTATCACCTGAACACTTAACGCAGAATACCCTGCTGCATTCAGGCCTGCGAGGAAAACGTTAAGCGCACAGAGAGGATAAGCGATTAACTGACGCGCGAAACGTGCAAGGCTGCCGCCTCGTTAGCTTTTTCCACCGCGTGTTCTAAAGGGATGTGATTGATTAACGATGTACATAGCACTCCCATAAAACAGTCGCCCGCACCGTGGGTACTGACTAATTTTACCTTAACCGCCGGCAGATTGTGTACCGCCTGTCCGCTTTGGCAAAATGCGACACCATGCTCGCCGGCAGTGACTATCACTTTGGCAAAACGCTGCGCCAGAGTTTGCGCCGCCAGGCTGGCGGAGCGCAGATCCTTCACCTCAACCTGACACATATCTCGTGCTTCAACGGCATTAACCACTAAAACATCGATACAGTTTTGCAGTGCGGGACTGATATCGCGTACTGGCGCAGCATTAATGCTGACCGATATGCCACGCTGCTTCGCCTGCTGCGCCGCGCTGAGGTTTACTGCTTCCGGCACTTCATTTTGCAACACCAGCATGTCCACGTCCTGCCAGAAAGCCTCCTGACTGAAAGTCGACAAATCAATGTGTTGATTTGCGTTGGACACCACCACTGCGCCATAATCGCCTTCCGCGTCGCTGATCGCCACGCTCATGCCGGACGGTTGCCCCTTGAGCACGGAAACATAACCGGTATACACGGAGTGCTTTTGCAACGTTTGTAACAGAAATTGCCCCGGTTGATCATCGCCAACTGAGCCGGCAAAACAGACTTCAGCTCCGGCAACCGCGGCGGCAATCGCCTGGTTACCGCCTTTACCGCCAAATTTATAAGCACATCCGGTTCCCATCACCGTTTCGCCCTTTTCTGGCCGATGATGGGCACTTAACATGATGTCGTAATGGAGACTGCCGACAACAACGATTTTGCCCATAGCTAATATTCCCGAAGGTCCTGAACCGCACGTTGAGTTTTCATCAGGTTCTTTTCCGCTTGCTTAAGATCTTTCTTGGCAATAGCCACAAACAGAGCATCCAGAATATTAAGCTGGGCAATGCGTGACGCAGCGTTTTCCCCTAACAAATGCGATCCCTGAGAGGTTGAATTGAGAACCACATGCGCATTACGCGCAATAGGCGACTCGGCATAATTGGTAATCGCAATCACTTTGGCGCCATTGCGCACGGCCAGTTTTACCGGATCGTTCACCGCACGGGTGGCGCCGGAATGGCTTATTGCAATTACCACATCATCGTCCGATAACACCGCCGCCGACATCAGCATGATATGCGCGTCATCATAAGCCGTAGATTTAATGCCGATCTTTAGCAACTTATGGGAAAGATCCCGTGCTACGGTGGCCGATCCGCCTACGGCATACAAATCAATATGGCGCGCTCTAAACATGATGTCTGCCGCGCGGTTGAATTCAGAGATATCCAGAATCGAAATAGTTTCTTCGATAGCCTGGATAGAGGTTCTGAATACTTTTGCCAGCAGTTGTTCCGACGAGTCTTCCGGCTCAATTTCCGCATGCAAGCTTGCCACTTCGGATTCGTTGTAATAAATCAGACTGCTTCTGAAATTTCTGAATCCTAAAAAGTTCAGCTTTTTGGCTATTTTTACGATCATTGCTTCAGAGACATTATTTTCCTGAGCAATCTCTTTTAATGAGGTTTGCTCAGTGATATCTGTTCTGCTGGTAATCGCTTCCACAACCCGACGTTCTAAAGGCGTCAGTTGTGGTAATCGCATACGTATTTGAGCGCCAATGGCTCGCGGATCCTGCTTCATTACCTGCCTCTTGTCGCCCGGTCAATCAACATTGCTATGATAATAATTAGCCCGGTGGCAAGCAATTGGTAAAAGGCCTGAATATTTAATAAAGTGAGGCCGTTACGTAACGCGCCAAGAATGATTGCACCAATAATTGTCCCGACCACACTACCCTTCCCCCCCATCAGTGAGGCGCCGCCAATCGCCGCAGCAGCAATTGCGTCCAGCTCCCAGAGATTGCCAATGGTGGGTTCTGCCGCCCCGAGCCGACCAATCAGGATCAACGATGCTAACGATGCCAGCGTACCTGAAATAATAAATACGGTAACTTTGGTCCTTTTTACCGGTACCCCGGCCACACGTGCGGCCTCCTCATTCCCGCCAACCGCCAGAATATATTCTCCCAATGGGGTTTTATTCATCACGGTCCACAGCACCAGGGCAATTACCGCCACAATAACGATCGGGGTTGGAATGCCGAAAAGCGTGCTGTTTATCAAACTGCGAAATTCCATCGGGATCCCGAATACCGGACTTCCGCCGGTATAAATCAGGGCAATGGCGCGGAATAACGACAAACCACCCAGCGTCACAATAAACGGCTGTAACCCAGCATAGGCGACCAGTACGCCACTGAAGACGCCGCATACCGCACCGATACCCAGCGTCGCCATAATCGCCAGAGGTACCGGCACACCAGCCACCATCATGGTGGCGCCCAGTACGGCAGAAAGCGCGGCGGTTGGTCCAACCGAAAGATCAATGCCGCCGGAGATAATCACCAGCGTCATACCCAGCGCAATCAGGCCATTAATCGAGGACTGCTGCAAAATATTCAGTAAGTTGGGTATGGTAAAAAATACCGGTGATAAAAATGAAAAGGTAATAACGATAATCAGCAAACCGATTAATGTTCCTGCATCACGCAGATTCAATTTAAACAGCGCCGAAACCTGGCCTACGGGCCGGGTATTACTTTGAGTCATCATAGTTATGGCCTTTATAATAAATGCAGGATAAGCGTTAAACAACAGCGTCCAGATCGTTAATCGCAAAGCGCGCAATGTTATCTTCCGTAATGGCGTCGCCCTGAAGTTCCCTGGTGATTTTTCCTTCTCGCATCACCAATACGCGGTCGGATATTCGTATAATTTCGGTCATTTCCGATGAGACCACGATAATGGCTTTTCCTGCCTGGGCCAGTTTTTCAATGAGATTATAAATCTCAGACTTGGCGCCGATATCAATTCCCCGGGTTGGCTCGTCAAACAAAAAAACTTGTGCGTCAGCGGCTACCCAGCGGCCAATAATCACTTTTTGCTGGTTGCCGCCACTTAAGGTACCGATGGTTTTATCAATACTGAGAGGACGCAGTTTCAGATCGCCCATGACCTCCAGCGCCACCTGGTTAAGTTTCGCCTTACGGATCATGCCGCCAAATGTGAAGTTACGCATCGAAGGCAGCGCCATATTCATCTTGACCGCGCGCTCTTTGATAATGCCCTCTTTTTTACGGTCTTCCGGCACCAGACCAATACCCGCGCGAATCGCTGCGCTGACGTTGTGATTGCGAACAGGTTGGTCGTTAACAAAAACCTCCCCGCTACTGCGTTTATCAATACCAGCGATCAACTTAAGCAGCTCCGTACGACCAGCGCCGACCAGACCGGCGATACCGAGAACTTCACCGGCATGCACACGAAAAGAGGCCGACTGTACATATTTGCCACGCGACAGCTTATCCACCCGCAGAACTTCGCGCTCGCTGGCCCAGGAGTTATGCTCAAGCTTGTCGATTTTGCGTCCGACCATTTTCGCCACAATGCTCTCTTCGGTTTCATCGGCAATATTCACCACGCCGACCTGCCGCCCATCACGCATGATGGTTGCGCGGTCACACACTTTGAAGATTTCATTCATTTTATGTGATACGTAGATCAGCGAGACGCCAATTGATTTCAGATCCGCAATCAGTTCAGCCAGGCGATCAAATTCGCGCGGCGTCAGGCTGGATGTGGGTTCATCCATCGCAATAATTTTCGCGTCATCCAGCATGGCTCGGGCAATTTCAACAATTTGCTGCTGCGAGACTTTCAGGTTTTTGATCGGCTCGTTGGGATCGATAGTCGGATCGAGCTGATTCAATATTAATTTTGCTCGCGCCAGCTGTGCTTTCTTATTTACCCACAATCCACTGGCTTGCGTCAGCGGGCGCCCCAGAAACATATTCTGTGCGACGGAGAGCTCCGGAACATGCTGCAATTCCTGATGGATCATAGCGATACCAGCATGGCGTGCGCTGAGCGGATTTTTCATCTGCACCGGCTGTCCATTGACGCTGATCTCGCCGCTGTCAGCTGCCCGTACCCCCGACAGAATATTCAGCAATGTGGACTTACCTGCTCCGTTCTCACCGATAAGGGCATGGACCTCACCAGGTTTCACAGAAAAATCCACATCCTGTAACGCGGCGGCGTTGCCGTAAGTTTTGCTAATGCCGCGCATCGTTAAGCGATACTGTTCCATACACCCTCCGCCAGGATTATTGCTGTGCCAACAATTGACGCAGCTTGTCGTTGTCTTTGGTTGAGAAGGCGTCAGCATTCTCTTTAGTGATTAACGCCTGCGGTGTTGAAATCACACGAGAAAGTTTCTGACCATTAATCAGACGAAGCATCACCTCTGTTGCCACCTCACCGGTCAGGATCGGGAAGCTATCTACCGTACCGGTCAGTTCGCCACGCTTGATCGACGCATAAGCATCGGAAATACCATCGGTACCAAATACTGCCGTCTGACCCGATTTACCCAGCGAGCGAACGGCTTCCACCACCCCGAGGGCCATCGTGTCATTGTTGGCATAAAAACCGATCAAATCGGGATGCTGTTGCAAGATGGTAGAGGCTGCATTGAACGCCTGCTCACGACTCCAGTTCGCCGGTACGCTGGCGACGATGTTGAACTTGCCATTGGTTTGCAGCGTTTCTTTAAAACCACGGGTGCGTTGACCAGCCGCATAGACGCCGGGCTGCCCTTCAATCACTGCCACTTTGCCGCCATTCGGATGGTGCTGGATAAACCATTTGGCTACGCGTACGCCATTATCTTTTTGCACATTGCCCACGTAATACTGCGCACTTGGCACGACCGCATCATTAACATTCACCACCGGAATGCCTTTGCTACTCGCGCTTTCCAGCGCAGGTTCCAGATTGATATCGGTTTGTGGTGACACCAGTAGTCCATTAAAGCCTTGCGAAATAAGAGTTTCAGCGATGGAAAGCTGGCCAAGCTGATCGTCTTCATTTGCTGCTGCCTGATATGCCACCGTGAAGCCGTATTTCTTCGCTACGTTTTGATAGCCTTCACCCAGTGAACGCCAGTATTCATTGGTTAATGTCTTGGATACGCCCCCAATTTTAAGCTTACTGTCAACTTTCGGCATCGGACCGTATTTGCTGGTTAATTGTGTCCAGTCAGTACGATCCGGCTCGGTATCTGATTGTAAAGGCGCCAGCGTGGCCGCATATACCGTCGAGCAGAACAGGGTTGATGTCAGTACGGAGAGTAATAATTTTTTCATTTTCCAGACCTTTTATTATCATCTTGTGGGGTACAGCGTTTTCAGCCAGTCACCATGCGCTATCTGGCAAACATAATATCGTTGACGATTTGCTGCGAGGCGACAGCATCCTGACGACTGATCGCCTGATGTAATTCTTCGTTATCATTAAGCTTGTCGCACAATTTCAGCAATCGGGTGACGGTGGCAATATTGATTTCCGCCTCGCGGATAGGATCGAGACCGCTGGCGTCCGGGAAGGTATCGAAGTAGTAAGCTCCCTGATAACCATCACGTTGCATTTGCCACAGGAATTCAAGCGTGGCACGCGGGTTCACTGAGCCCGCCATCAGACCGTCATCACGTTTGCCCCAGCCGTCATTAAGATCCAACCCCAGCAGGCGTGAACGGCGTGCCACCATTGCCGCTGCAAAAGCGGGGATTTCATTCGCAAACAGGACATGGGCAAAATCCAGCGTAATCCCCAGGTTCGGGCAGCCAGCTTCCGCAACAGCCAGCAGACAGGTGGTTACATTCGGGAAAATACTGTAAGCGCGCGGCTCATTCGGTTTGTATTCGATGCTGATATCAATATCCGGGGCATATTCCGCCACTTCACGAACAGCACCTACCGCGTCTTCCCAGATTTTTTTGTAATCCGCCTGGAAACAGTAATCGAAACCATCCTGCCCCATCCACAGCGTCATCAGGCGTGAGCCAAATTCACGACCGGCGTCAATGCCACGTTTCGTCAGTTCAATGGCTTCACGGCGAATGGCCGGATTGGGGTTGGTGAAGGCGCCAATCTTGAATTGCGGGGCATCCCAACGCATCTGCATGCCATTGACCGCCAGACCTGCGTCCTCAATAGCCAGGCGCATAGTTTGAATATCGGTAGTGAGATGCTGCGGATAATTGAGGTCGAGATGGGTTAACCCGTTAACTTTTCCCGCTCGTGCAATCATCTGCAACACTGAGGGTTTTCCCTGGAGTTCCGGCCAGTAGAGGTGTGCTCCGGAGGCGAAAGAGTTCAGTCTTGTGGCAAATTTCAATTCTGACATGGAAAAGGATCCTTCAATAACCGTTTGTGATGTACTTTCCTTCTTCACGATTTATTGTGAAGTTGTTTTATAATCTACACCGCAATTTTTACCTGGCAAGCCCAATGGTTTACAAAATGAACTATTTGAGAACTATTTCACAAAATTTTGTTTGATTGCGCCCAGGACAACACCTAAACAGCGGAGTTCATCATCAGGGGCTGACAAAGCTGAATCCTGAGGTCTGATGTGATGCGAATCAGCAGTGAGGAGAAGCAAGTGAAATGAGGGAAAATAATAATGAATTCAGTGGATTACTGGGAAGTGAATAGCTTATGGCGGGCGACCAGTTTCCCGGCAGCCTGCCACCATCGGTTACCTGTCAGGCCATCGGCTCATCTAAAGATCGTAAATGATCTGTTTTATTCAGCGTCAGCAGCGCCGGAATACTCACCGCCGCGGTGACCATAACGTACCACGCAGGAATATCCAGATTACCGGTCTGTTTAATAAGACCAGTAATAATCAGTCCCGCACAGCCCGAGAAGATGGCATTTGACAGCGAATAGGCCAGCCCCAGCCCCGTATAGCGAACCCGTGTCGGAAACATTTCTGACAGCATCGCCGGCCCCGGTCCAGCCAGCAGTCCGACGATCCCACCAGCAACCAACACCACCAGTGCCTTAATCAGCAATGTTGACGATTCTGCCTGCAGGATTTTTAGCAACGGGAATGCCAGCATCAGCAACAGACAGGCAGCCAGAACCATCACATTGCGACGGCCGATTCTGTCGCTCAATATCCCGGCCGGAATAATAGTCGCCGCGAAGCCGAGGTTTGAAATGACCGCAATCAGCAATGCCTGATTAAAGCCAGTGTGTAACGATGACTGCAGGTAAGTCGGCATAATCACCAGGTAGGTATAACCGGCGGCAGACCACACCATCACGCGACTGATTGCCAGCAGAATGATTTTCAGCGTTGCCGCCAGACTGGCTGCTGCCAGCGCTGGCCGGTTCGCTTGCTGCGCTTTCTGTTGCTGAATAAAGCTGGGGGTCTCTTCCATGCTGTAGCGCAACCACAGCGCCGCGCCCCCCAACGGCAGCGCCAGGAAGAATGGAATACGCCAGCCCCAGCTGTGCATAGCTTCCTCGTTGAGCATGGCAGAGAGCAGCGCTACCACGCCTGCGCCGGCAAGCAGCCCCAGTGCGACAGTGAATGACTGCCAGGCGCCATAACGGCCACGCTTAGCGCGCGGGGCGAATTCTGTCATCAGAGAAACCGCGCCGCCGTATTCGCCGCCGGCGAACAACCCCTGCAGGATGCGCAGCCCGGTGATAATCAGTGGTGCCGCCACGCCAATGCTGGCATAGGTGGGTACAAAACCAATGGCGGTGGTGACCAGCGTCATCATAATCAACACGAAAATCAGCGCGGGTTTACGCCCGATCCGATCCCCCATTCGGCCAAAGAAGATAGCCCCCAGCGGTCTGAAGAAGAAGGCGATAGCGAACGACGCATAGGTCAGGATGATGCCGGTCAGTTCCGCTTCACCCTCCAGACGGAAAAAGTTCCGGGCGATAATCGTGGCGAGAAAGCCATAAACGGCAAACTCATACCACTCAATAAAGTTACCCACAGAACCGGCTATCAGCGCGCGCTTTTGTGCCGCCGTGGTTGGTTGAAGATTCGGCATTACGGGGTCTCCGGTTCGCTGGTCAGAAGCGGGATGCTTCAGGCATCCTGGCGAGTCAGACGTCATTAACATATCAACCTGTATAGCATCACAATCGCAAACAGGGAAAAAGTGCGGCGGTTAGGGTTAGCCACGCGCGGTGGTTACCGTTCGGCGGGTTATTTATGCAAATTACCCCTGAGCTGCCGGAGACCAGCGATCGGTTGTGCAAATGTCAGGGGCGTCGACCAGCTGAAAAACCGATCCCGATAAGGGGTAGAAATCTGGCGGATGGCGCGATCGGTGTTATGCATCGCCAGTTGATATCAACGCAGTGGCAAATTTTATTGTCAGCTTACGCGTTGCTGAGCAAAAAGAAGAGCGGTCTGGCTGTCTTCAATAAATTTCACTAAATCGTGTATTTTCACCGCTGCTTCGGCGCCAACTTCTGTCAAATTATATTCGACATGCGGTGGAATGGTATTCATCGAATGCCTGGCAATCATTCCGTCCGCTTCCAGCGTCTGCAGCGTCTGTGAAAGCATTCTCTCGCTAATCCCTTCGATTTTTCTGCGCAGGCTACTGAACCGTTGCGTACCCGGCAACAATGCCACAAGGATTAACATCCCCCAGCGGCTGGTCAGGTGTTGCAAAACCTTGCGCGAAGGGCAGTCGGCAGCCATCACATCGCAACGTAAGAAAGCTCCGGTCAGGTTGTCCGGGGAGTTATCTTCTGTGGAGTTCATATTTTGCTAACCTTTATGCCGGTACTGACTAAATTTTTTTAGCTTTATAGCGCTTTTGATTGCCACAGACAACTTAAACGGATGGTTTTCATTCTGCTCGCTGCAACGTTTGCGATCCTTTCTGACAGGCTCCCGCGAAACCAGGAGCCTGTCTGCGAAGTTAGGCGAGAGCGCTCTTCACGCTACCTTTCAGCGAGGTAGTCGGACGGCCAATCAGTGTCGAAAGTTGGTGACCGTCGTCGAACAGAGCATTCTGCGATGCGCCGACGTCCCAGGAGGCGATGGCATCAGCAAAACCGTCCGGCAGGCCCGCCTGCTTCAGCGCAGCAGCATAGTCTGCTTGCGGAATATTGCGGTAAGGAATCTCCTTTCCGGCCTGTGCGCTGACTTCAGCGGCAAGATCGCTCAGCGTCCAGGCAGTATCCCCGGCCAGTTCATAAGTCTTGCCATCATGGCCTTCGCTGGTCAGAACCACCACGGCGGCTTCAGCATAGTCAGCGCGCGCGGCGGAGGATATTTTGCCCTCGCCGGCACTGCCGTAGAAAGCGCCAAGACCCAGAGCCGGGGCAATCGAACCGGTGTAGTTTTCTGTATACCAGCCGTTACGCAGGATGGTCCAGGCAATACCGGAAGCTTTCAGATCGCTCTCGGTCTGGACATGCTCAGGCGCCAGGTTCAGCGGAGAGCTGTCGGCACGCAGCAGACTGGTATAAACGATACGTTTAACACCCGACTTTTTAGCAGCAGCAATAACGTTAGCATGTTGGGTGGCACGCTGGCCGATCTCATTACCGGAAATCAGCAATAGCGTATCAACACCACGCAGTGCCGATTCCAGAGTTTCCGGCTTGGTGTAATCAGCTTCGCGCGCAGTCACGCCGAGGCTCGCCGCCCTGGCCGGTGTTCTGACCAGAGCAACAATATCGCTGGCAGCCACTTTGCTTTTCAGTTTTTCCACCACCAGTTGGCCTAGCTGGCCAGTCGCGCCGGTAATTGCAATCGTCATGATCATGTTCCTTTTTTCAGTTACGTTGAATTCTGGAAACAGACTATAAGACCAAAAATTACTTTTAGTAAGTACTTACAGAAATGTTAGTGTCAAAAAAATTTTTGCGCAGTGAGTATAGTAAACATAACGGTGATTGCCGCTGCATGGCGGTGGGTGGTCGAGAAGGGAATCGCGCGCAATGGAGGAGAGTAACGCATATTGATGATCCTCTCGTCACGACCACTCTTATTGACGATATCTTCCAGCATTAAGTACTGTCTTAATCAATCAAACTATCGTACGGATAATTACCCATTTTATTTACAAACATGCTGCCGGCCGGCGTTTCTGTTCCGCTATTTCTGCAATAATTATCAGTAAATCCTCCTATTTCAGCGCAATGGCCTCACGTATCAGCCGGAATGCCCTATGTGACGCACTCAGGCGTTGGAAAATGGCGCATCTGAAAAGCCAATTCAAAAGGAAACAGCTATCAAATCTGTAGGTTAATACAGGTATGCCTTATTAAAGCAGAGGATTATGGTAGTAACGGCCTATTAACAGGAGCATAAACATGAGCACGCCAACTGATAAACACAATGCCTTATCAGCAGGAGAATGTCCTTTTCACCAGCAAAACGTTAATCGAAGCGCTGGCGGCGGCACTAACAATCGTGACTGGTGGCCTAATCAGTTACGCGTGGACCTGCTGAACCAACACTCCAGTCGCTCAAACCCGCTGGGTGACGATTTTGACTACCGCAAAGAATTCAGCAAGTTAGATTACCCCGCGCTCAAAGCCGACCTTAAGGCAGTGCTGACTGACTCTCAGCCATGGTGGCCCGCTGACTGGGGCAGTTATATCGGCCTTTTCATCCGCATGGCATGGCACAGTGCAGGCACCTATCGATCTGTCGATGGTCGCGGTGGCTCCGGACGCGGTCAGCAGCGCTTCGCACCATTAAATTCATGGCCGGACAACGTCAGCCTTGATAAGGCTCGCCGCCTGCTGTGGCCGGTTAAACAAAAGTATGGTCAAAAAATATCATGGGCCGATCTGTTTATTCTGGCCGGTAACGTTGCGCTGGAAAACGCCGGGTTTCGTACCTTTGGTTTTGCTGCCGGGCGTGAAGATGTCTGGGAACCCGATCTTGATGTGAACTGGGGCGAGGAGAAAGCCTGGCTGGAACATCGTCATCCGGAGTCTCTGGCTCAGTCCCCCACCAGCGCAACCGAGATGGGTCTGATCTATGTCAACCCTGAAGGCCCGAATAACAGTGGCGATCCGGCCTCGGCGGCACCGGCGATTCGCGCGACGTTCGGCAATATGGGGATGAATGATGAGGAAACCGTTGCGTTAATTGCGGGTGGTCATACGCTGGGAAAAACCCATGGCGCAGGAGCAGCCAGCCATGTTGGCGTTGATCCCGAAGCCGCGCCAATCGAAGCTCAGGGCTTTGGCTGGGTCAGCACTCATGGCAGCGGGTCTGGTGCCGATGCCATTACCTCGGGCCTGGAAGTGGTCTGGTCGCAAACGCCCACCCAGTGGAGTAATTATTTCTTTGAAAACCTGTTCAAATATGAATGGGTGCAGACACGAAGCCCTGCCGGCGCTATTCAGTATGAAGCTGTTGACGCGCCGGAAATTATTCCTGACCCGTTCGATCCTTTAAAGAAACGTAAGCCAACCATGCTGGTCACCGATCTGACCCTTCGGTTTGATGCGGAATTTGAGAAAATATCACGGCGTTTCCTCAATGATCCGCAGGCATTTAACGATGCTTTCGCCCGTGCCTGGTTCAAACTGACCCACAGGGACATGGGCCCCAAAGCGCGTTACATTGGACCGGAAGTGCCGAAAGAAGATTTGATCTGGCAGGACCCACTGCCATTGCCGGTTTATTATCCAACCGCTGCTGATATCGACAGTCTCAAAGCAGAGATTGCCCATTCTGGTCTTTCCGTCAGTGAACTGATTTCAGTTGCCTGGGCTTCAGCTTCAACCTTCCGCGGCGGCGACAAGCGTGGCGGCGCTAATGGCGCCCGTCTGGCGCTGGCGCCGCAGAGAGACTGGGAAGTTAATGCCATTGCTGCCCGGGTGCTGCCAAAACTGGAAGCGATTCAGCATGCGTCCGGTAAAGCCTCACTGGCTGACATTATCGTATTAGCGGGGGTGGTGGGTGTTGAGCAGGCGGCCAAAGCGGCTAATGTGGAAGTGACGGTTCCCTTCAGCCCGGGTCGTGTCGACGCCCGTCAGGATCAGACCGATATTCAGCTATTCGAGCTGCTTAAACCGGCCGCCGATGGCTTCCGTAATTATCGCGGGATAAACAATGGCACCTCCTCTGAGACATTGCTAATCGACAAAGCACAACAGTTAACCCTGACGGTACCAGAGCTGGTGGTATTGCTCGGTGGCCTGCGTGTACTTGGCTGCAATTTCGATGGCAGTCAGCACGGCGTTTTCACCGATCAGGTGGGTGTACTCAGTAATGACTTTTTTGCCAACCTGCTGGATATGCGCACCGAGTGGAAAGCCATCGATGCTTCTGCTGAGCTGTTTGAAGGACGCGACCGTCTTAGCGGATCGGTAAAATTCATTGCCAGCCGGGCAGACCTGGTGTGTGGTTCGAATGCGATATTGCGTTCCGTGGCGGAGGTATACGCCAGTAACGATGCGGGCGAGAAGTTGGTTAAAGATTTTGTTGCGGCATGGACTAAGGTGATGAATCTGGACCGATTCGATCTGCGTTAAGTTTATTGCAGGGGAAGGAGTAAAATTCTTCCCCTGCCCTACAGGCATAATGGCGCTTGTCGGATAATGTTAAGCGTTTTTTTAAGCGGTGTGACGTTATGGCCAGTCGAAGAGAGTCTTTAACTCGATCCCCAGACTTAAGGCAAGCGTATTGATAACGGCCAGCGTTGGATTACGGACTCCGCGCTCAATACCGCTGATATAAGTACGATCAAGCCCACACTTGTCGGCAAAAGCTTCCTGTGACATGCCCGACTGTGTGCGAAGCGATCTGATGCGCTCGCCAAAACGAGCCTGAATGGTTTCCCTGTTATGCATTCATCTAACATGACTTAATGATGTTTATGAGTCCACGGACTATGAGTCACATAAAATCTGTGTTAGTGTATACAGTGTGACTTATAAGCTACAGATGGAGAGCAACTATGGATGGTAAAAAGCTTAATCCTGCCAGAGTTTGGCCAGCGATGAACACCGTTTGCAGAACGGCGAGCCGCCCCTTTTTTTCCCCCAATGCCAGAACTGCGAGGTGCTGGCGATAAGCTGAATAACTGATTCTTTGTCCAGCACTAAGGGGTTTTAATAAAAAAATATTAACCGACACTAAAAAAGTCTTACCAAACAGAACTACAGTTTACGCCAGCCTCGTTTACGCGACATGCCGGCGTATTTTTTGTGAAGTAATCTACTGATTAGACAGAAATTCTGCACTGACTGCTTAATACCCCCTAAGACCCTAAGATAAATAATTCACATACCCGAGCTTTTGGCGACCTTTATCCCGGCGAGAACGCAAATACCCGGATTGATTCAGCAAAGCCGCGCCATCCGCCTGCCGACGGTTGTCATGCTACCTGGAACACAAAATCCTGCCCCCCTGGTTGCCAGCAGCTCAGACTGCCATTATCGTATTTGCCATTATCGCCACAGGGATGGAGGATGGATAATATGGAGAATGATGATTGCTTTGAAAACGGGCTCTCACACCATCAGGCTGCAAACGTCCGTTTAACTTACTCCGAAATCATTGAGCAGACGCTTTCAGATATGAATAGCGTGCTGGAGCCATTTGATTTAACCACCGGAAAACTGACGCCTCATGACGAACAATGGATTTTCGCTAACCGCCATCGCTTAACGCTGTTATGGCAAAAAACGATGCTGAATTACGATGACGCCCTTCTGGTAGATCCTGAAAAAAAAGGTTTCGATTTTGCTTTTAAGCTGTGTACAGCACAGAGTAAACCTGCAGGTATATGCGCATGTTTTTTTAATCCGCATACCAATTCCGTCGAGATCCCAGGCTTTGAAAATTTCACCAGAGACGAGCCTGAGCATCCCCTTAATGGTCGCATGTTCAGGTATATCCTCTATACCCTTTATCTCTACAGTCTCGCTTTAATTGAGCACTGCAACGCAGCAGAAGACACACTGAAAATTCGTGTCTGCCACGCAATTAGTGATGAAGTGTTGCACCGCTATCTTGAGCACGCGGGCCTGGTCCATATCCACGGCACCATGGACTGTGAGACATCATTCAGTGCTCTGGAGCAGTACATTGAAACCGTGGCCGGCCATTTGGCATCGGAGACGGCGGCAGTATGATTTGCTGAAATTTCGTACACAAACAGAGGAGCTGGATGATGAATAAAACTAAACTGACTCCCGACGAGCGCAGGCAGCGAGCGATAAACCACATCTCGCGCCTGATAGCTGCGGACCACACCGATTATTCCTGTGTTGGCCTGCCTGAGGCCGCAGGTCCTGTCGCTGCCAATCTCCACTGCAAGGCACCGCCGGAAGGGGTGTCCGCCGTGTCTGCCAGCGCGGGCACTGAACATAAGTGCATTTGATTTCAGTCGCAACCTGCGGTTCTCAGGTTAACCATGTGAGATTTAAACCGCCTGATACTCTTCATCAGGCGGTTTTAGCTGCCGGGATACCAAAAGTCAGCCAAACACGGGGATTCCGGGCTGGCGAGTTTAGCGACGAAGCAGACTCAGCTCTTCTTCCGCCAGACCGGTTATTTTCATGACATTTGCTGGCTCCAGCCCGGCAGAAAGCATTTTACGCGCCACTTCCAGGATCCCTTCTTTGCGACCCTGTTCCAGACCTTGTACAAGACCTTGTTCCAGACCTTGTTCCAGACCTTGTTCCAGACCCTTCTCCATCCCTTTTCGCTCAAGCTTTTCTGCAGCTGTCATCATCAGTTCCTCATGTCGACCCGCACGCTCCGCCAGTGCATATATAAATGATTTCGGATCAGCTGTTTCACCCACCTGCAGCATATAGTTCACCGCCGCAATCAGCTGTTCCCTTGTAGTGTAACCGCTGTTTATCAGCGTTGCCAGCGGCTCCAGCATCAGCTTCAGATCGCGCTGGCGGCAGTGTTTCTGCAGGTATTCCAGCAGCGCCATGCTCCGGTGCTGCATAATTTCATCGTCGGGGATCACCGTGATATCTACCAGCGGAAAATCAGCGCCATAAACTCGCGCGGCCCGTTGCGGGTCAGCAAAAGCCTGCAGCCAGTTCATGGAATAAGGATAAGGGCTGACCGTGCCATGGTAAAACAAGACCGGTATCACCAGCGGCAGACGCTCATGCCCGGCATCAAGATGACGCTGCATCGCCGCGATGGCATAACGCATCAGCCGGAAGGTCATATGTTTGTCCGGTGAACTCTGATGCTCAATCAGACAATATACATAGCCTTCATCGCTGTCGGTCTGCAGTGAATACAGCACGTCCGAGTAGAATGCCCGCAACTCCTCTTCAACAAAACTACATGGCTCCAGACGCAGGGTGTCGAGTTTGCAGCCCTGCAACAGTAGCGGCGACAGATGGATTTGCAGGAAGTCTCTGGCGATGTCAGGGGAAGTAAGAAACTGTTTAAAGACCGCATCATGCGGTGTGGGAGTGGTACCCATATCCATGGCTCCTGTCATCCGTATTGACATGCGCGGACTCTACCATCACTGACGGAAGATTAAAATATAACCATCCGCACTCCTTTGCGCAGGCGTGCAGATTAGCTCTCCGATCACCTTTTAGCTGCCGGGATGGATCACTTTTGCATAATTAATAAGAGGTTGTGCAAACAAAGCGCGTATCAGAAAAAGTAGTTTCGCCGGCGGAGGTTCAGATATCCGCTGCTGACCGGGAGCGGCAAATCGGGTAATGACAACAGTGATCACACATCGCTGTTGTCATTGTTTCCCCAGTTAAAGAGGCGGAATAACACCCGCTGCGATCTGTGTTTCAATTGCCGCAATCAGGGCCTTCGCCGGGTCGCAGGTTTCGGTAAATCCGGCAAGTTGTATTTTGGTGATGTCCGAGATGACATCAAAGTCCGCGCCAAACACGAAATCACCAAACTGCCAGTTAACCGCACGTGCATAGTCAGGCTGGAGCAGGCCAGATGAGATGCGCTGCCAGACCGGCGCCAGCGCCGGCATATGGGTCGCCAGTGAAAACGGGACAGGAGTTCCGGTCTCCAGACTGAAGCGTGCGGCCACCTTCTGCCAAATCCGGTTCCAGCGGAAGGGTGGACTGACACAGTTAAACGCCTCCCCCCGCGCTTTATCACTAAGGGCCGCCCACAGACTGGCACGGGCCAGTACGCGTGCATCGGTAAACTGCGCCAGGCGGCGTTGATAAACGTCCGCGGAACCGGGAAAGCGAAAGGCCGCGCCATCGGCCCGGCCGGACCATGGAAAGAGCCGTCTGGTCATCCACCGACACGGCCAGTGCAGGCAGCGTAGTGGCAAGCAACAGAATGGCTAAAACTGTACGCATAATATTTCCTCAGGATGCGATAGTTCCGCCGCCATCCACCGTCACGGTGGAGCCAGTGGCAAAGGGGTTAGTGGCTACGAACAGAATGGCTGACGCGATATCCTGCGGTTTTCCTGGCCGCCGGGCAGGAAGACGTGCCGCTGCCCGCTCAAACATAGCCTGACGGTCGTCCGGGCTCATCCCGGCATAGAGCGGCGTGTCTACCAGACCGGGGGAGACCGTATTAACACGCACCGGAGCTTTTTCAAGCGCCAGTCCACGAGCCAGCGCCTCGAGAGCCGCGTTAATGGCTCCCTGCAACACGGAAGCCGGGCTGGGACGCTGCGACAGAAAACCAGACACAAAGGTCAGCGAACCGCCCTGATTAATCTGCACAATTTTCGCCACACGATATGCGCCAAAGAACTTACTGTTCATCGCCGCCTGGGCGTCCTCCAGAGCAAGGCCGGCTACCGTGCCGGTACGGGTCTGCGCAGCGGCGATCACCACGTGGTCAAAAGCGTCAGCACCGGCAAACCACGCCGCCACAGAGGCATCATCGGTAAAGTCAAGCTCACCTCGGGACGGGCGAAAAACCTCTGCGCCAGCCGCGGCGAAAGCATCCGCCGCCGCGTTGCCGATACCGCCCGAAGCACCAATCACCAGAACACGGGCGCCAGTGAGATCAATGTTCATAACGTAACTCCTTAAAAATTGACGACAGGTTCAGGCGGGACAACCAGCGGATCTGCCCGGTTTTACCGGCGATTAAATTGTCCCTCCTGTTGATGTATTCAGCGTATCATCATCCCCGGGGAAGATAATGACGTCCTCAATAGATTGAATATCAACTGGAGGTTTAGAATGCTGGATGACCTGAATGAGCTGAAAACGTTTGAGCGCATCGCCGCACGGGGTTCCCTGACTGCGGCAGCCCGCGATCTGGGGCTAAGTCTGGCAGTCGTCAGTAAGCGCCTGGCGACACTTGAGCAGCGGGCTGGTCTGCGCCTGATGAACCGTACTACGCGAAGTCTTAACCTGACCGAAGAAGGAAACCGGCTTCTCGCCGAAGTCAGCGTGGCGCTGGAGGCGTTGAGGCAGGCAGAGGAAATGCTGATAACCGGGCGTAATGAGCCCGTCGGGCTGTTGCGGGTGACCTCGCCGATCTCTTTCGGACAACGTTACGTGGTGCCGGTTCTGGCGCGGCTCACGGCTGAATATCCTCAGTTGTCCATCGCCCTTTCACTTAGCGACAGGCTTATCGACGTTATGGGCGGCGACATGGACCTTGCTATCCGCATCGGTACTGGTTTCTCCAATCAGGGCGCCATTATACGAAGGCTGGCTGACAACACCCGTGTTGTCGTGGCATCACCTGATTATCTCCGGCGTCGTGGCACACCCGCCAGTCCGGCGGATCTGACCGATCACGAGCTGCTGCGTTACGGTGATGATATCGCGCCCTGGCGGCTTTACGGACCGGACAGTAAGATCGAGCTGGTGCCGGCCACAGCACGTCTGCGTGCCAATAGCGGCGATGCCATTCACGCATGGTGTCTGTCCGGTTATGGCATCATGCTGAGGTCTGAAGTTGACGTGTCTGCCGATCTGGCTGCCGGTACGCTTAAGCGCATCCTGCCGCTGTGGAACGGCGGGGATCTGCCGATCGTCGCCCTGCTGCCGTCACGTACGGGCCGCCTGCCACACAAGACGCGCGTTTTTATTGAGATGCTATCGCGTGAGTTGCAATGAATATTTGACATAGATTTTGAAACCGGTAACTCTCAACCGCGTAAAGGTTGCCCTTGCTAATCAATCTGCCCCTGTCAGCCAACCAGATGCAAAATCGGCAACCATTGTGCCGCCCTCTGTCGCGAAAAAGCCCTCGTTTTTGCGTTTTATTGATGAACTGGACCAGTATGTCACTGCCGCAGAGAAAACACAGACTGCTATGGCCGGCGTTAAGCAGGCAATTTCAACCCAACGCATCTACTTAGAATTTCTGGTAAGTGAAACCGAACGCGAACAAAAAATCCGCCAGATGCCTGCTGAAGAGCGAAAAATCGTTGAGCAACGCTTAGCTGATATTATCAGTCGCACAACAACGCCCACAATAATATATACATGGGAAGAAATTCCTGCCCCCTTCGTCGCTGACGATCGGCAAATACAGAAAAGAATCGATGCGGAATATAAAAATGCAATGGATGAGCACCATCAATATTTTGATGAAATAAAGCAGCGGTGTGTAAAAGACCGTTCATTCACCCAGCTTCTTTACCCCAAACTGATAAAGGCTAATTTCCCTAAAGAAAAGATATATAAGATCGTCCCCACCAACCAGCTATTTATGGTGCTGTCTGACGTTATCCTGGCAAAGGCCGATACCGTTAATTAACTGCCGACACCACCGGCCAGTTTTCAGCTAATTAGCGTATTTTCAGCTGTCAGTGGCCGGACGGGTGGTTGCCGTCATCTGTCCAGACTGACAGCGTATTGCTAATACCCGGCCTTCCGGGTTAATTGTTATCCACTATAGTTATAACTTGCTTACACTGAAAATCACCGGCCCTGCGCTGTGGTAAGTCGCGACTGAGACATGTGAACACCATGCCAGAATCTGATCAGCCAGCAATGGCGAATCCGTTACAACGTTTTGCTCTACCGATACAACAATGGTTTAGCGCTGTCTTCCACGCGCCGACACCCGTGCAACAGGCAGCATGGACGGCGATTGCCTCAGGTAAACACAGTCTGGTTATTGCTCCCACCGGTTCTGGTAAAACCCTTGCCGCTTTTCTGCATGCCATTGACGCACTGTTCGTGGAGCGTTCGCAACAGCGTGAGCAGAGCGCGTTGAAACCTGCGGCAGCCACAAAAACGCGTATTCTGTATATCTCGCCGGTTAAAGCGCTGGCTGCCGATGTCCAGCGCAATCTGCAACTGCCTCTCGCCGGCGTGGTGGCAAAGTGCCGCGAACTGGCTATACCGGAGGTCACGATTACGGTTGGCATGCGTTCAGGCGACACGCCCGCCGCCGAACGGGCGAAACTATTACGTCACCCGCCGGATATTCTGATTACCACCCCGGAATCGCTATTTTTAATGCTGACCTCACGCGCCAGGGAAACACTACGCAGCATTACCAGCGTGATCCTTGATGAAGTGCATGCGGTGGCGGGTAGTAAGCGTGGTTCGCAGCTCGCCCTCAGCCTGGAACGACTGGATCAACTGCTGGCTGAACCCGCTCAGCGGATTGGCCTGTCAGCGACCGTGCGTCCGGAGGAACGTTTGGCCAGTTTCCTCGGCGGCTCGCAGCCCGCAACCATCGTTCATCCTCCGTCATCGCGGGCGCTGGAGATGCGGATTGTGGTGCCGGTTGAGGATATGACGGATATTCCCGGTCGCCCTGATAAATCCGCTAATCTGGAAAATGCCGGATCGCCCGGATCCATCTGGCCCCATGTCGAAGCCAGCATTCTCGATCAGGTACTGGCTCGCCACTCCACCATTGTCTTCACCAATTCCCGCGGGCTGGCCGAAAAACTGACGGCCCGGCTCAACGAGTTGTATGCCGCACGTTATAGCGCGGCGCCGCCCACCGCCGGGGAAGCTATCCATTATGGTTCGTTTAGCGGCGGTACAGGTAAACGCACTGAAGGCGCGGCGCCACAGATTGCCCGTTCCCATCATGGATCGGTATCGAAAGAGCAACGCGCGGAAATTGAATCGGCACTGAAAGCCGGCGAGTTGCGCTGCGTGGTCGCTACCTCCAGCCTGGAACTGGGTATTGATATGGGACTGGTCGATTTGGTTATTCAGGTGGGCGCCCCGCCGTCGGTCGCCAGCGCGTTGCAACGAGTGGGACGCGCCGGCCATCAGGTAGATGGCACCTCTTGCGGGATAGTCTATCCGCGCACCCGGCGCGACCTGGTGGATACCACAGTAACGGTGCAATGCATGCTGAGCGGCCAGCTGGAAGCGATCGAACCACCGCGTAATCCGCTGGATGTGCTGGCGCAACAGACAGTGGCTGCGGTCGCCATGGACGCCCTGCAGGTTGATAGCTGGTTTGCCATGGTGCGTCGCGCGGATCCGTTCAGAACGCTGCCACGTAGCGCTTTTGACGCCACGCTGGATATGCTGGCGGGGAAATATCCCGCTGATGAGTTTGCGCAATTTCGTCCCCGTCTGGTCTGGGATCGCACGAGCGGCATTCTTACACCGCGTCCCGGCGCCCAGCATTTGGCGGTTACCAGTGGCGGCACCATTCCCGATAGAGGAATGTTTAGCGTGATGCTGCCGGAAGGTGAGGAACAGTCTGGTTCCCGTCGAGTGGGTGAACTGGATGAGGAGATGGTTTATGAATCGCGCGTGAACGATATTATCACCCTCGGCGCCACTTCGTGGCGTATCCGGCAAATCACTAATGATCAGGTGGTAGTCGTGCCCGCACCTGGCCGCTCCGCCCGCCTGCCCTTCTGGCACGGTGATGGTCCCGGCCGCTCTGCGCAACTGGGCAAATTGATCGGTGTGTTTCTGCGCGAAGTCGATGAGCTAATCACTACCCGGACGCAGCAACCTCAGGGTTTAGCCACGGCGAAACAACAACTGACAGCCGCCGGTCTTGATGACAACGCCGTGCATAATATTGTGGCGCTGATCGATGAACAGCGGGAAGCGACCGGCGTGGTGCCGAACGATCGGACGTTAATGATTGAACGCTGTCGCGATGAAAGCGGCGACTGGCGCATTATTCTCCATTCTCCTTACGGCCAGAGAGTGCATGCCCCATGGGCGCTGGCGATTGCCGAACGGATCAGCCGGCATATGGGGCTCGATCCTTCAGTGGTGGCCAGCGACGATGGCATTATCGCCAGATTCCCCGATAGCGAGGCGCGGGTGCCGGGCGCTGAGTTATTTCTGTTTGATGCCGACCAGCTACAGCGGGTAGTGGCGGATGCTGTCAGTGGCTCCGCACTCTTTGCCGCCAGGTTTCGCGAATGCGCTTCCCGTGCTCTGCTGCTGCCGCGCCGCAATCCCGGCAAGCGTATGCCATTATGGCAGCAACGCCTGCGCGCCGGGCAACTGCTGGAAGTCGCGCGTGAATATACTGATTTTCCTATCCTGATTGAAACCGCGCGCGAATGTCTGCAGGACGTTTATGATCTACCCGCCTTATATACGCTGATGACAAGTCTGCAGCGCGGGGAGATTCAGTTTGCTGAGGTCAATACTGAGGTTCCATCGCCCTTTGCCGCACCACTGCTGTTTGGCTATGTGGCCGAATTTATGTATGCCAGCGACGTGCCGCTAGCCGAACGGCGCGCTTCACTGTTATCGCTGGATAGCAACCTGCTGGGCGAACTGCTCGGCCAGGTGGATATGACGGAACTGCTGGCGCCGGAGATTGTCAGCCGGGTCGGTGAGGAACTACAGCGTACAGCGCCCGGTTATCAGGCCACCAGCATGGAAGCAGTGGCCGATATGCTGCGTGAACTGGGTCCGCTTTCGCTGGCGGAAATCGAGGCGCGTTATATTGCCGACGAGGGTCCTGCGCTGCAAAGCCTGCAAACGTTGCACCAAGCCCGGCGCGCCATCCGGGTGACGATCGCCGGTGAGCCTCGCTGGGCGGCCATTGAAGATGCCGCCCGTTTGCGCGATGCGCTTGGCACCTCCCTGTCGCCAGATATCCCCGCTGCATTTCTGCACCCGGCGGCACACCCGCTAAGGGATTTAATCAGCCGGTATGCGCGCACGCATACGCTGTTTACCAGCCGGCAGGTGGCGCAACGTTTCGGTCTGGGTATCGCCGTTGCCAGTGAACAACTGACGCGCCTGCGTGAACAGAATAAGGTTATTAGCGGTAATTTTGGGCTGGTCGCGGAGTTGCCGGACGAGGCCAGCCAGGGTGCTGAGGCGGTAATCAGCGCCGGGCAATGGGTGGCGTCCGCGGTGTTTAAACGCCTCAGGGTTCGCTCACTACAGGCCGCCCGCGAAGCCACCCGACCGGTGTCGCCGTCGGCTTACGTGACGCTTTTGCTGGAACGTCATGGCCTGCTGGCGGAAAACGCAGGCCATATCGCTACGCCAGCGGCCACTGATTTAGCGGGTGCCTATGAGGGGCTCAACGGCGTGGCGCGGGTGATTGAACAACTGGCGGGCGTCACGCTTCCCGCCTCACTGTGGGAGTCGCAAATTCTGCCGTCCAGAGTGCATGATTATCAACCCGCCATGCTCGACGAGTTGCTGGCCAGTGGGGAGGTAATATGGTCAGGGCACCGGCCACTGGGCGTCAGTGACGGCCTGGTCTCACTGCACCTGAGTGAATTCGCGGATGAAACCCTTCCGGCTGGCGCGGGCGAGCCGTCGATTGCCGCCGCAGATTGGTCGCCGCTACACCACGCCATCCTGGCGGTACTGGCGGACGGCGGCGCCTGGCTTGTCCGTCAGATCCTTCCTCAACTGGCGATGCGCCTTGCGCAGCAGGGTAACTCAATACACCGGACACTGGTGGAACCGGAGCCTGCTGAGGTATACCGCGTGCTGTGGCAACTGGCCTGGGCCGGTTATGTCACCACCGATACCTGGGCAGCGGTTCGGGCTTATACCGGTTCTGCCGCCGTACACCGCGCCCATCCTGCCCGCACATCCCGCAGCCGCCACCGTCGCGTCAGCAGCATGTCCGCTTACAGCACCCGGCCAGCGCCGGCAGCCCATACCATGGCGGGACGCTGGTCACTGCTGCAGCGCGAACCGGCAACAGCCGAAAGTCTGGCGCTGGCGCTGGCGGAAAATATGCTCGACCGTTATGGCGTTATCACCCGGGGGGCGGCAGTGGCGGAACAGGTACCCGGCGGTTTTCCCGCATTGCAACAGGTATTACGCAGTCTGGAGGATGCAGGCCGGATCCTGCGGGGTCGCTTTGTCGATGGTCTTGGCGCCGCCCAGTTTGCAGAAAACCTGACGATTGAACGCTTGCGCCTGCTGGCGACACAGCAGGCGCGGTCAACACCTGCTGTTGCCGTATCCGCCATGGATCCCGCCAGCCCGTTTGGCGCCACGCTGGGCTGGCCGCCCCATGCGCATGGCGCCCGGCCCGCCCGCCGTAATGGCGCACTGGTGGTGATCTGGCGCGGGGAACTGGTCATTTACCTGCCGCAGGGCGGCAAAGAATTGCTGACTTTTGCCGCTATTGACTCTGCAGACTGGCTCCAGCCTGCGGTTAACGCGCTGGCAAGCGCACTGCGACGGGAAAAGCATCTGCGCTTTACGCTGGAAACCATTGATGGACAGCCCGCCGCCAGCTCAGGGCTTATCACCGCGCTACGCGCGGCCGGTTTCTCCCGCGTGCCGCGGGGGTACAGCTGGTATGGTTAACCATGGCGTTGACCTCCCTCTCTGCCCCGCACTCAGCCAGCGACAATCCAGAGGATCGGTCAATCCGGCTGGTGGCCAATAACCTGGCGGATACGCTGTGCAATGTAAGCGGTGTGTGTTTCAAGGGCAAAGTGCCCGCTATCAATCAGCTCAATGACGGCGCCAGGATTGTCACGGCGGTAAGCCGCGGCACCCGGCGGAATAAAGAACGGATCGTTTTTACCCCAGATAACCAGTGTGGGCAGCTGCTGCTGACGGAAAAACGCCTGAAACTGCGGATAAAGTTCAAGATTACTGGCGTAATCAAGGAATAGCGCCAGCTGAATATCTTTATTTCCCGGGCGCTCCATCAACAGGCTATCCAGCGTGTAAGTTTCTGGCGCCACGCCGTCAGGATGACTCACACCATGCAGATACTGCCATTTAATCCCGGCAAAACTCAAAATAGCATCACGGATAACCTGACCATTTTTTTCTGAGGCATCAGCCCAGTAGGCGCGGACCGGTGCCCATGCCTCACCCAACCCATCGAGATAAGCATTTCCGTTCTGTGAAATCAGCCCGGTGACGCGCTCAGGAAAAGCCAGTGCCAGACGCATTCCGACAGGCGCACCATAGTCAAACACATACATAGCATAGCGCTGCAGGCCCAGAGCCTCCACGAAGGCGCTCAGCGTCTTGCCCAGGGCATCGAACGACCAGCAATAACCGCGGTTTTCTGGTACCTGGGTAAAACCAAAGCCGGGTAAATCAGGCGCAATAAGATGAAATTTATCAGCCAGCAACGGGATCAACTCACGGAACTGGTGAGAGGAAGTTGGAAAGCCGTGCAGCAGTAACAGCGTCGGGTTTTCCGGCGCACCAGCCTCACGATAAAAAACGCGTACGCCATCTGCTTCCACAAATTGATAACGAACCGGGAATGATTTTGTAAAGGGCATCGTCTGACTCCATTCGTAACTGTTAAAGTTGATTTTAATGGTTACTAACGCGATCAGTATGCGTGAAGTAAGTAACCTGTCAACACCAACTTTAAGGGTTACAGAGAAGTTTAAAGACTTTATTGCGAAATTCCACTGCGCATATGAAATGATAAATTTCTTTATATTCATGCAGATAAAATATCTTATTGACCTGCAATTTATAGCGGAAAAATTTCGCCCTTTTTCTGTAACTATTCATATCTACTTTTATAGGTTACGCTTAGCGCGTAATGTTGATAAGTGAGGTTTTTTGTGCTGCCCGATTCTCGTACGCAACCTGCTAATGGCCCGTGGTTTCTGGCCGATCATCCGGCGCTGGATTTTATTAATACCACCGCACAGATCGACGGTCATGAGCATGATTTCTGGCAATCTGACGACGACGTTGAAGCCTGGCTTAATCAGGCAGGGCTGCGGGTTGCCCCCGAGACTGAACCGCCAGCCGAACCCGGCGCGCTGCTGCAAGAAGCTCGGCGGTTACGTAACATTATTAAGCAAGTAGTGGTGCAGAAAAAACGGGGAACTCAGGTCGACACGCAGGGTATTAATCATTATCTGGTTGCGGCCGCTACGCATGATGAACTGGTCAATGCTGCAGACGGTGCTCTACAGATAAAACGTATTTATGCAAACCGCACTCCGCTGCAAAGACTGGCGCCGGTGGCGGAGCAGGCGGCATCACTACTCGCTGAGCACAATTTTGCGCTGGTGCGGGAATGTGAACATCCGGAGTGCAGCCTGTGGTTTTACGATCGTACCAAGGCGCACCGTCGTCGCTGGTGCAGCATGGCGCTTTGCGGTAACCGGGCAAAAGTGTCCAGGTTCAGGCAGCAGAAGAAATAACGTAGCGCGGTTCCCGGCTGCCCACCCGCCATCAATGCAGCTGAGCCCATCAGCGGTCAAAATGAATAGGTCACGGCGGCAGCGACTGTCGTCTGATTACGCTGGAACACAATCGGGCTGTTCGCCGCATGATCACCCAGCCAGCTATAGCCAACGCTGAGCGCCGTTCCCCAGTTCGGGCTAAACTGATGGCCCCAGATAAGAGTGCTATCCATTCCATAAAACCCTCCGGCAGCCTGGTAACGGCGGTAGCCGGAACGCTCGCTTTGTCCGTTATTCACACCATAAAACGTATTCATATAACGCCGGTCGCCAAACAGTGCAGAGACTTGTAGCGAGATATTGTCGTTGTTGTTTTGTAGCGGGATGAGGGTAACCGACGTTCGGTACTGTACACCCTGCCCATCGCTGAGCGGTAAAGTCGCACGTCCCTCAAGCGACAGCCATGGCGTAGCCATCCACCCCGCGGCGATTGAGGTATTGACCGTCGCATCAATATTACCCATGCCTTTCAGTTTGTCGGACCCATCGCGCCAGTCTGAATCACGCTCTGAGCGTCCCAGCCCATAGCCGAGTGACTGCTCAATGTAGAGGCCATCCGCACTCTGCAGATCGTATCCAATTCCTTTCAGCGAATCGAAGAAAAATGCGCCATCGCGCGCCTGCACCAACGGGAGCACTTGCGTACGTCGTTTGTCGGAACCACTGTAGACCGGTGCGTTTTGCGCGCCCAGGCCAATGGTGAGGCTCTGCTGCGCGTCACTGCCGCTATCCGCATTCGCTCCCGCTGCGGTGACGGAAATCCCCACACAGAACATATTGAATATTAACTTTCTGGTTAGCATCATAAACCTCTGCGCCGTATCATCCCCTGGCCATGTCAAATGTGCACGGCCGTGTAACAAGTGCGTATTATGAAGAGGCAGTGTCAATAAACTGTCGGGGTTTTATGAAGAAACGGTCAAGGTTGCTTAAATGAATGCAAAACGTGTACTGGTGATAGAAGACGATGCCGATGCCGCCGATGTCCTTGAGGCGTATCTTCGTCGTGAAAATTATGATGTCGCCGTCGCTGGCGACGGTCTCAGGGGGTTGAGCATGGTGCAAAGCTGGAAACCCGATCTGATCCTGCTTGACGTTATGCTACCCGGTATGAATGGTACCGAAGTGCTTGCCGCCATTCGCCGTGCCGGCGATATACCGGTAATCATGGTTACTGCGATGGGGGATATCTACGATAAAATCGGCGCCCTGCGTTACGGCGCTGATGATTATGTCGTCAAACCCTATAATCCGGGTGAGGTGATCGCGCGCGTGCAGGCAGTTTTACGCCGCGCCGCGCCCATCAGGGTGCAAGGCAAACAGCTGCGCTGGGAAGGGTTAGACGTTGACGAAGAGTCAATGACCGTCACGGTGACAGACTCATCAGGGCAGCAGTCAAAACCAGATCTGACGCCTACTGAGTTTATTCTGCTGACGACGCTAATGCACTCACCGACCAGACCGCTTTCACGCCAGCATTTGCTTGAACGCTGCCTTCCCGACAGTGAAGCACTTGAGCGGGTTGTGGATACACATATCTACAATTTACGCAAAAAACTGGAAACGGCGGGTATTAGCAATATTCTGCTAAATGTTCGGGGTATCGGATACAGGTTCAGAAAGCCATGAAAAAATCACCAAGCGACTCTCTCTGGCGTTGGATCTGCGTCCGTATTCTGACGCTGGCGATCGGTTCGGTTATTGCGATTGCTTTCTGCATGTGGCTTCGTTTCAATATTCAGAATCTGTGGATCATTTATCACATGCCGCAAGAGGTGAAAGAGGCGTTTTTACCGCTGATTGAACATCCTGAACGTAACCCGGCACTGTTTCATCAGGTTATGGACCAGCGCTGGGGGATTGGCTACTCAGCGCCTTCGATCATGTCAGCAGACTGGATTATGGTCGGCGTACTGGTTCTGGTGATCATTCCTTTTATCGTTATTATCGGTCTCCGCTCTGCCCGCCCCCTGTCGGCACAGTTTATAACCCTTGCCACCGCGGCGAGAGCCGTGTCACGCGGTGAGTTTAGGGTTCGTGCCCGGTTGGTAAAAAACGCCCCTGAAGAACTGGCTCAGTTTACTGAAGATTTCAACACCATGACGCAGCAACTGGAGCGTTATGAAAAGGAGTTACACGCCTCGCATGTGGCGATGGCGCATGAGCTTCGATCGCCGCTGACGGCCGCGATCGGCCGGATACAGGGAATGCTTGATGGGGTGTTTAATCTGGAACCGCAGCAACTGACGATGGTGATGAAACAGCTCAAACTCCTCAGCCGGTTGACCGATGATCTGCATTTATTGTCTCTCGCCGAAGCGGGTCAACTGACCCTCAGCAAGAACACCCTGAACCTCACTGAGGTGTTGAAAGAACGGGCGGCCTGGTTGAAACCTCAGGCAGAAGCATGCGGTATGTTAATTACGGTAAAATCACACACTCAGGCGTTATATACCGGCGATGTTTTCCGACTGGGACAGGTATTTACCATTATCATGGAGAATGCGCTGCGTTATGCGGCAGACGGAGGCAACCTGAGTATCGGCGTCAACCGTAAAGGGAGCGGATTCGATATCACTTTTCAGGATAAGGGGCCGGGTGTCTCTGCCGAATTTTTACCGGCAATGTTTGAACGTTTTACCCGAGCCGAAACGTCCCGGGGAAGACATTCAGGCGGCAGTGGACTGGGGTTATCAATTGCACAAGCCATTTGCGTTGCACATGGCGGTAACATTATTGCAGCCCTTCCCCCGGAAGGCGGCCTGTTGCTGACGGTACATCTGCCCGGCCAGTAATCAACAAGTACAACATATTTTGAGTCTTGACCATTCCTTGATGAAATGTAAAGAGAATCTGGACAAAACCTGGATTGAATAGCGCTATCTCAGTTCAGGAATACCGCCATGACCCATCTCTTCACCCACTGCGCTAAACAGGCGTTACATCATATCGGAGGGACAGACAGGCTGAAGCCCGCTCTGTTCATCATTCCTCCTTTGCTGTTTTTGTTATCTGCGGTCTTGTTACTTTCGGGCTGCGGCGATAAAAATCAGCAACAAACTATTGCCCCCCGGCCGGTGCGCTACATTGTCGCCCCGCCACCTGCCTCAGGCATTCCCGCTATCCAGACCGGTGAAATTCGTGCCCATGATGAGGTCGCACTGGGGTTCCGCCTGGATGGTCGCATGCTCGACCGAATGGTGGATGTCGGCGACCATGTGCAAGCCGGACAGATTATTGCCACTCTGGACAGTGACACCAGCCAGAATCAGCTTCTCAGCGCCCGGGCCGATTTGGATAGCGCGCGGGCTGCCGAACACACCGCCGCACTTAACCTGCAACGGATGAAACAGCTAATGCCTCTGGGGGCGATAGCACGCGCCCAGTATGATACCGCGCAGTCTGACTGGCAGGCCGCCGCATCGCATCGCCAGAGCAGTGAAGCGGCATTTAAAAATGCCAGGGATACCCTTTCCTGGACCCGTCTGGCAGCCCCGTTATCCGGGGTAGTCATTAGCGTCAGCGCCTCGCCGGGTCAGGTAGTCAGTAGCGGGCAGACAGTCGTCACCCTTGCCGCCAGCGGCGCACGCGATGCGGTATTTGACCTCGCCGATCCTCAGCGGGTAGCCGGTAATAATGACACTCCGTTTACGCTATCGCTGCTTTCGCAACCCTCAATACGTACCACCGGGCACCTTCGCGATATCAGCCCGCAAGCCGATCCACAGACACGTACCTGGCGGGTACGCATCACGCTGGACACCCCGCCGGATGCCATGGCGCTGGGAGCCACCGTGCAGGGCGAAATGGGGCAGACCGGCCAGGCCGTGATCAGGCTGCCCGCGACAGCCCTGACGCGCCAGGGAAATAAGCCGGCGGTGTTTGTCGTCGACCGCACCAGTCTGAAATTACAGCTTCGCCCGGTAAACCTGGCGCACTTCACAAACGCAGCCATCTTCATCGCCGAAGGCATAAGTCCCGGAGAAACAGTCGTCACAGCAGGAGTTAGTCAATTACGTCAGGGAGAGAAAGTCTCGCTCGCAGAGGATAAACCATGAAACATCGCTCTGCTCAACGCACGTTTAATCTCTCGGCATGGGCATTAAAAAATCAGCAACTGATGGTTTTCTTTATGCTATTGATTATGGCGGCGGGAATAATCAGCTACGAAAGTCTGCCGCGCAATGAGGACCCGGCTTTTACCATTAAAACCGCGATTGTTTCCGCGCAGTGGCATGGCGCAAACGTGCAGGATACGATAAATCTGCTCACCGACCCGCTGGAGAAGAAGCTGCAGGAAACGCCTTACCTCGATTACGTCGAGAGTCAGACCCGGGCCGGGCAGTCGATAATTTACGTTAACCTGCGTGACGATACGCCCCCTGCACAGGTGCCCAATATCTGGTATCAGGTCAGGAAGAAGATGCAGGATATCGCGGCATCATTACCGGATGGCGTTCAGGGACCGGCGGTCGATGATGACTTCGACGACACATTTGGCACGATTTACGGTTTTACCGCCGAAGGCTATACCCCACGGGAACTTCGGGACAAGGTGGACGATATCCGCCGCGACCTGATGTCTCTGCCCGACATGGGGAAAATATCGCTGCTGGGTGAGCAGGAAGAGCAGATGGTGATCGCGTTTTCACCACGCAAACTCGCCGGCATGGGATTGGATCTGCAGCAGGTCAGCGCTGCGCTCAAAGCGCAGAATAGCGTGGTATCCGCCGGAGTATTAAGAAGCCGACAGGACAATATCGCCTTACGGGTAAGCGGCGCGCTGGATTCTGATCAAAGCCTTCAGTCCATTACGTTACATATTGACGGGCGCTATATCCCACTAACCGATATTGCGACCATAAGTCGAAAGCCCGCCGAGCCACCAACCCCGACATTCAGAGTCAACGGCCAGCCAGCCATTGGCCTGGCGATTTCGATGGCGCCGACCGGCAATATGTTAAAATTCGGCCAGGCAATCACCCGTCAAATGACTGATATTCAGTCCCGCCTTCCCCATGGGATTGAAATGATTAAGATTGCAGACCAGTCCGCCGTGGTCAAAGAGGCTGTCAGTGGATTCGTCCACGTCCTGCTGGAAGCGATCGTTATTGTTCTGGCCGTCTCCTTTATCTCACTTGGCACCCGTGCAGGCCTGGTCGTGGCAGCCGCCATTCCTCTGGTGCTGGCAATGACGTTTGCCGGCATGATGTTGTTCGGCATCGGGCTGCAGCGAATCTCGCTCGGCGCGCTAATCATTGCGCTTGGCCTGCTGGTAGACGATGCCATGATCAGCGTAGAAGCGATGGTGGCCAGACTTGAGGCCGGTGACAGCCGCTGGCGTGCCGCCACATATGCTTTCGAAACCACAGCGTTTCCTATGCTCACCGGCACGCTGGTGATGATTGCCGGTTTCATTCCGGTGGGCTTTGCTGCGTCAGGCGCCGGCGAATATTGCTTCTCGCTATTTGCCGTGGTGATGATTTCTCTGCTTTGCTCCTGGGTTGTTGCCATTCTGTTTACGCCGCTGATGGGCACATGGCTGTTATCCCTGCCACCAGACCATCATAACGCCGTACCGGGAAAGCTGGTGCTGTGCTATCAGAAACTGCTCAGGGTGATATTACGCCACCGGTGGCTGACATTAAGTGCGGCAACAGGCATGCTGGTCATTGCTGCCTGGGGATCAACCTTCATGCAGGGAGAGTTTTTCCCGGCATCCGATCGCCCTGAATTGCTGGTCAGTCTGACGTTACCGGCAAACGCCTCTCAGGAAGAAACAACACGCCAGACAAAACGTCTGGAACAGTCCCTACAGGGTAATAAGAATATCGACCATTTCACCAGCTATATCGGCGGCGGCGCCATACGCTTCTATCTGCCGATGGACGTATTGTCCGACAATGAAAATACCGCACAGATGGTGGTGGTAGCCCGGGATTTGGATGCCAGAGACCGTCTCCGAAATCAGTTAGACACGATCCTTGCCAAAAACTTTAGTGACCTGACAACGCGCGTTTCGCCTCTGGAACTGGGCCCCCCGGTCGGCTGGCCGCTCAGGTATCGCGTCATTGGGCCTGATTATGAAAAAGTGCAGAAAATTTCCCGCCAGCTGGCCGCCACCCTGGGAGACAGCCCTGCTTCCAGCGAGGTGAACCTCACAGCCGGTGAGCCAGAGCGGGTGATCACCCTGAATATTAATCAGACAGCGGCACGCGCCGCTGGGGTCTCTTCGGAAAGTCTGGCTAACTCGCTGAACACCGTTTATTCAGGAAGTGTTATTACTTCAGCACGCGACGGCAATCGCGTGATTGATGTGGTATTACGCGGTACCGATGAGGAACGTCAGGACACGGCGATCCTTTCCGGATTGATGATAACCACGGCTAACGGGGAAAAAATACCGCTTAGTCAGGTTGCCACCCCCGTCTGGGGAATTGAAGATCCTCTTATCTACCGGCGTAACCGACTGCCGTTCATCACGGTTCAGACCGACGTTGCGCCGGGCATGGGGGCGTCTGAGGTATCAGCCAGGTTAGCGCCACGAATACAACAGTTACGCGCAACGCTGCCTGCTGGTTATCATATCCGGGAAGATGGAGCGGTCGCCGAATCAGAGAAGGGTAACAGTTCGGTATTTGCCGTACTGCCAGTGACGATCCTGATTATGCTGGTACTGCTTATGGTGCAGTTGCGGAACATCTCATATATGTTGCTCGCGCTTTTAATGGCGCCGTTTGGATTAATTGGTGTGGTATTGGCGATGTTGCCAGCGGGTATTCCGATGGGATTTGTCTCGCTGCTGGGTATTATCGCCCTGGCAGGCATGATTATCCGTAACGCGGTGATCCTGATAAGCGAAGTGGATAGCAATACCCAAACCGGCATGTCAGCGGAAGATGCCATCATCGCAGCCGCACAGCACCGGTCACGTCCTATCTTTCTGACCGCCTGTGCAGCGATCCTTGGGATGCTGCCGATCTCACGGCAGGTGTTCTGGGGGCCAATGGCTTTTGCGATCATCGGAGGCTTATTTATTGCGACAATGATTACACTGACCGTTCTCCCGGCCGCGATGAGTTTTGTCATACGGGCAGAAACTAAAGGAACCCCCCCCCCCTAAATAGCGAGTGTACAACCACTCCATCACGGCAAAAAACCTGTAAGATATGGTGAAACCCGCGGATACGGGTTTCACCTGATTAAGCCGATTTAACTTCATCATCCGCCGATCTACCTGTCGTTTGCCAATCCGGCACGATAAGTAAGGCGATAACAGGCTATAGATAAAAAGCGCATATTAATGGACTGCATGCCATAAACTGAGGCCGTTCATATATCGCCGTTTTAGGCTGAGATAACCGGCCCTGCGCCGACCAGTAATTTCCCTTCTGGCGTATCGGTATAGTGAGCAAAGTTATCAATGAATTTTTGCGCGAGCTTCGTCGCTTTTTCATGCCATTCGTCATCACTACTATAACTGCGACGCGGATCCAGCAATGCAGCATCGATGCCGTTAATATTCCGCGGAACCCCGATGCCAAACACCGGCAGTTTATCCGTCGGCTGATCATCAAGCTCACCGTTTAAAATCGCATTAATAATTTTACGCGTAAGCGCAAGCGGCATCCTTTTACCGCTGCCATTCCAGCCAGTGTTCACAAGATAGGCTTTTGCGCCTGCGCTACGCATACGATGACACAATACTTCAGCGTATCGGGTGGGGTGAAGGGAAAGAAACGCCGCGCCAAAACAGGCGGAAAACGTCGGAGTGGGTTCGGTTATCCCACGCTCGGTACCGGCAAGCTTGGCGGTAAATCCCGACAGAAAATGATACTGCGCTTGCCGGTCGCTCAGTACGGAAACCGGTGGTAACACCCCGAAAGCATCAGCGGTCAGGAAAATCACACGTGACGCATGCCCCGCCTGAGATGCTGGCCGAACGATATTATCAATGTGGTAAAGAGGATAAGAGACACGAGTATTTTCGGTCCTTGAGGCATCAGCATAATCGACTTCACCATTAGCTAACACCTTAACGTTTTCCAGAAGAGCATCGCGGCGGATAGCGGCGTAAACTTCCGGCTCGGCGCTGGCGGAAAGATTGATGGTTTTCGCATAGCAACCGCCTTCGAAGTTAAACACTCCATCATCATCCCAGCCGTGTTCATCATCCCCAATAAGACTACGATTCGCATCGGTGGATAAGGTGGTTTTACCGGTACCGGATAAACCGAAAAACAGCGCAACATCCCCTTTTTTACCCACGTTTGCTGAACAGTGCATAGACGCAATGCCCTGCAAGGGCAAGAGATAGTTCATTACTGAAAATATCCCTTTTTTCATTTCTCCGCCATACCAGCTACCGCCAATCAGCTGCATGCGTTCTGTGTAATTGAAGGCAATGAAATTTTTTGAATTCAGCCCCTGCTCTTTCCAGTGCGGATTCGAACATTTTGCCCCATTGAGAACGACAAAATCCGGCACAAAACCTTCAAGTTCTGACTGTTCGGGACGAATAAACATGTTTTTCACAAAATGAGCCTGCCAGGCGACCTCGGTAATAAACCGGACCCGCAGACGACTGGCGGAGTTTGCTCCGCAATAAGCGTCGATAATAAATAACCGTTTTCCGGACAGTTGCGCACTCACTTGCTTTTTCAGACTCTGCCACACGGCGCCGCTGATGGGTTTATTGTCATTTTTTGCTGCCGATTCATCAGCCCACCAAAAGTTATCGCTAGTTGCTTCATCTCTTACAATATATTTATCACGAGGTGAACGGCCGGTGAATATACCCGTATCGACACAAACCGCACCGCTTCGCGTGACGGAAGCCATTTCATAGCCGGTCAATGTAGGGCGGATTTCCTCTGCAAATAATTGATTATAGCTGGGGTTGTATATTATCTCACTGACATTTTCAATCCCGTAATCAGCAAGATGTTTAGCAATGGTGTTTCTTTCTTTAAACGCAGGCATTTGTATTATCCTTTCTGATTTATAAGTATAAACTCAACATTCATCGGCTTATTGCGATCATTACAGGAGGGTGATACAACCTGTGTTATAGCATGCAGCGCCCTCTTACCATGATAATTTTAATTACTTTATTATTAGTTAACTTTCTTAAATCCAACCTGTAATGCCCCTCACATATCAGACACCGGACCGTCAAAGATGACTTTTTAAGATCTGAAAGACATGCTAGGTTAGCAGTGATGTTAAAATGACAGTGCGTTTACCACCGATAAAAATAAACTTATTATCCTACTTACTTCTTTATTAACCATAATATTTAGTTAAAACACCCTATAAAATAACCAGCCTGTTATTTCCCTTATTCCAGGCTTCTCTCGCAGGTGAATGATGAACAATAATCATATAAAGCCCCAACTCTCCCGCACAAGCATCGCCGACCAGTGGCTACGCATAGCTGGCCAGCATGAAGTGGGAGCCGTTCCTCTGTTCCTTTTTATTAGTATCGCCACCATTGTGGCAATATCCTCATGGGCGGGGATCCTGCCCAAAAACATGATTGGTGGTTTGGGTATTATAATGACGCTGGGCTTCGCGTTCGCGCAGATTGGCAGAAAAACGCCATTGTTAAAAGATATCGGCGGCCCGGCTATCCTGTGTCTGCTGGTTCCTTCTGTTCTGGTCTATTTTGACATCTTCCGCGCCGATACCCTTGATACGGTAAAACTGCTGATGAAAGAGGCCAATCTGTTGTATTTTGTTATTGCCTGTCTGGTCGTAGGCAGCATTCTTGGTATGAACCGTTTTATCCTTGTCCAGGGGATGATCAGAATGTTTGTGCCTTTAGTCATCGGCACAATTACGGCGGTGGTCACCGGGCTGTTGGTGGGTAAACTATTCGGCTATAGTTTTTACCACACGTTCTTTTTTATCGTCGTGCCGATTATTGGCGGGGGGATCGGGGAAGGAATTCTGCCGTTATCTCTGGCCTATTCGGCAATCCTCGGTAGCGCCCCCGATGTATATGTCGCACAACTTGCGCCGGCAGCCGTGGTAGGCAATATTTTTGCTATTGTCTGCGCCGGGCTACTGACGCGGGTTGGGAACAGCCGTCCGGCCCTCAGTGGTGACGGTATGCTGATCCGCTGCAAAGAAGATAACATCAGGTTTACCCGGAGCGAGGAACCACAACAAACAGATTTCCAGTTAATGGGTGGTGGTCTTCTGATGATTTGCGCCTTCTTTATCGTTGGCGGCCTGTTCGAAAGATTAGTGCATATCCCCGGTCCAGTGCTGATGATCCTGATTGCCGTATTGTGTAAATATACCAAAATCATCCCGCAGAAAATGGAACTGGGGGCGTATAGCTGTTACAAATTCGTCTCTGCTGCGCTGGTATGGCCGCTTATGATTGGGCTCGGTATGCTGTATGTTCCGCTGGAAAGCGTCGTTTCTGTATTCTCGGTGGGGTATGTAGTGGTATGCGGTTCGGTGGTGTTGTCGATGGCGGCTATTAGCTTTTTTATTGCACCTGCTCTGAATATGTACCCGGTTGAAGCGTCTATTGTCACCACTTGTCATAGTGGTCTGGGAGGAACCGGCGATGTGGCCATTCTTTCCGCTTCCGGTCGTATGTCGCTGATGCCGTTTGCACAAATCGCAACGCGCATTGGCGGCGCAGCCACCGTTATTGGCGCGACCTTGTTGCTGGGCTGGATTGTTTGATGCTCTAAGCACGGATATGGTTTGATATTACCCTGCCACAAAGATAATGGTAAACAGGCAGACAGCCAGCAATTGCCTGGCTGTCTGCCTGGTGTATTACCCTATCAAATTACAAAATAGTTAAATACAATCATTAACTCAGGATTAATTATTTTTACAGCAAAGGATAAATAGCTTTCCTGACGTCACGGTATCCCATAATTTATACGGAAAATATAGTATCTGAGGTTTGAATGGCAAGTGTTTCAGGCAACCGGTTAGCATCTGCCTTCGCAGGACTCCCTCCATCTATCAAACCATCAGTATCCGCCGCTAGATAAAGTGCCTTACTAATAGCTACGCTGTGTTCCCCGCAAGGTAATTAATCCCCCGCGAAGCGAAGGAACTGGAATGGGGTAATCTCATAATCGACACGGCTATGATGATATAATTGCTTATTTCCTGGTGATGTCCGGCGCATGGGTGAGTTGACATTATGTTGCTACGCGCCAGGATATCCCGGCCCGGACATCCTGTATTGACAGATTGTCGAAGCCGGGTGAAGGGTGACAAACGACTATAAAGAAGAACGTTTATAAGGGGGATATTCTGCCTGCCAGAACACCGCATCCAGAGCATCGTTCAGGCTTGTATCACTCATTAGTGGCGCAACATTATCCTGATGAGCTGCACGGGCAACGGCAAAACCAATAGCCCGGGAAAGGTCCTGGATCCCCGTTAACGGTGGTAAAAGCGCCCCTGAGCCATTCACCGCGAGGGGCGAGTGAAGGGCAAGCGTCTGGCTTGCGGCCAGCAGCATACCGTCGGTGACACGTTCAGCCCGGGAAGCCAGAATACCTAATCCCAACCCCGGGAAAATATAGGCATTATTACATTGCGCCACTTCGTAGTGTCGATCCCGGTAAAATACAGGTGCAAACGGACTACCCGTGGCCACCAACGCCGCCCCTTCCGTCCAGGCGATTAAATCCTGCGGGCAGGCCTCCGCACAAGAGGTTGGATTAGACAGAGGCATAATCACGGGACGCGGACAGTGGCGGTGCATCTCTTTCACGACTTCTTCGCTAAATAACCCTGGCTGGCCGGAAACCCCAATCAAAACGGTAGGATGTACATGCCGAACGACATCCAGCAGGGAAATAGCATGGAAGTCGACATCCCAGTGATCAATAAGCGCTCTGCGAGTAACCAGACCCCGTTGAAAATCAAGCAGATTGGGCATTTCATCCGTTAACAAACCAAACCGGTCCACCATGAATATCCGATCGCGCGCTTCTGCTTCGGTAGCCCCTTCGGCAATCATTTGTGCGACGATTTTTTCAGCGATCCCGCAACCTGCCGAGCCCGAGCCGAGAAATACCACCCGCTGATCGCGGAGACGGGTTCCCGCCGCATTGCCCGACGCAATCAGTGTTCCCAGCGCCACGGCAGCGGTACCCTGAATATCATCGTTAAAGCAACAGAGCTGGTCGCGGTAGCGGTTCAGTAACTGAGTAGCGTTTTTTTGGGCGAAATCTTCAAACTGCAACAATACTTTGGGCCAGCATCTTTTTACCGCACTGATAAACATATCCATAAACTCCAGATACTCACCATCAGTAATACGGGGATGCCGCCAGCCCATATATAACGGGTCATCGAGACGCTGGGCATTATTAGTACCAACATCCAGCATGACTGGCAGAGTAGCTGATGGCGCAATTCCCCCACAAGCGGTATACAGCGATAGTTTGCCAATAGGAATGCCCATCCCGCCGATCCCCTGGTCACCCAGCCCCAAAATACGTTCACCGTCGGTCACGACAATAACTTTAATGTCGTTTTTAGAAAAACTTTGCAGCATATCATCGATATGATGGCGATCGGGCCAGGCGATAAATAACCCTCTGGCGCGGCGGTAAATATCAGAAAAATGTTCGCATGCCTCACCGACTGTCGGGGTATAAATAATCGGAAGCATCTCGTCAAGATGTGCACGGAGCAAGTTATAAAACAGAGTTTCGTTGGTATCCTGGATATTACGAAGATAAATATGTTTGGATATGTCCCGTTTAAAATCTGAGAATTGTGACCAGGCTCGTGCTGTCTGATCATTGATATCTTCGACCTGATTTGGCAACAGGCCAGTCAGATTAAATTCCAGGCGTTCCTTGTGGGTAAAAGCCAGTCCTTTGTTTAAAAGCGGATTTTCCAGTAATACCGCGCCGGTATATGGCGTATAATAAGACGCTTGCTTTGACATTATGACTCCAGTCTGGCTGCCTGCAGTAAAGTATGCACGTCAGAACTTTTTTCCATCCATCACTGAGGTAGCCGGTGTAGTTAGGGAGGTTATTAGAATTATTTGCCATCCGATTGTAGCGACTATTAAACGTCTGAAGCATTTACTTAAACTACATAATGATTTAAATAGTTTCGTGATTGGTTATAGATTTAATTTCAGATTGTTAGCGATAACAGGCTGCAGAAATCCGGGAAAATAAATGTGATCAGCATCTCAAAATAACCCACTACGGCCTGATAAAAAATATCTCAACCTACTTATAAACATGATGTACTGCGCTGAAATATATCCAGACATTGCCGCTGCTGCCACCACCCGCGACAGATTTATATTCGGCAAAAATTAAGCTTTCAGATTGCCTATGTAACAATCCGTCATTACAGCATCTGGTCTGAGCTGACCGTAATATCCATTGCGGTAATAGCCAGCTATGGCACGCCTGGCTGATAAAACACGGCAAATTGCGGGCGGTAGGATCTGCGCAACTTACCGGAGCGGTAGCGGATAACACACCGTGCAGTTTTTGCCGGCAACTGAGCGGGCCGACCGGCAAGCGTTGACACCGAAGCGTCAATAGTCAAAATATCAGCACAGGGTGAACTTGTTGCTTATGTTGCTGATAAACAGATCGGGCGCATCAGGGTAGCAGGTCACCTGACTCACCCTGCCTGTTGTGTCTGCTGGTATGGCAATGACAGAATGGGTGCTGTCGAATACCGTAACCATAAAATACAGAAAGTAGAGATACCGCTATGCAGCACATTATTGAAGGTTTCCTGAACTTCCAGAAAGAGATTTTCCCGCACCAAAAAGAGTTGTTCCGTAGCCTGGCTTCCAGCCAGAATCCTAAGGCTCTGTTTATCTCCTGTTCTGACAGTCGCCTGGTGCCAGAATTGGTGACGCAGCAGGAACCCGGACAGCTGTTTGTTATTCGCAATGCAGGCAATATCGTGCCTTCCTTCGGCCCGGAGCCGGGTGGCGTATCTGCCACTATCGAGTATGCCGTCGTTGCACTGGGTGTGAGTGATATCGTGATTTGCGGCCACTCAAACTGCGGCGCGATGAAAGCGATTGCTTCCTGCCAATGCCTGGATCCGATGCCTGCGGTGGCTCACTGGCTGCGTTATTCTGATGCGGCCAAAGCGGTGGTTGAGAAGAAAAGTTACAGTAGCGAAGATGAGAAAGTGAATGCCATGGTACAGGAAAATGTCATTGCACAATTGAACAATATCAAAACCCACCCTTCCGTTGCCGTCGGCCTGCGTAATAGCACGCTGCGTCTGCATGGCTGGGTGTATGACATTGAAAGCGGCGTTATCCGTGCCCTGGAGAAAAATAGCCAGCAGTTTGTCTCACTGTCCGAGAATCCAGAGGTCTATTTCGAGTAAACGCCCGGGAAAGCAGAGCTGCTGCGAGAGAGAGTAGGATAATTGCCAACCGGATACCGGTTCTCTTTCTTAAACTAACGCCCTAATTTACTCACTTAAGACCCTTCTCACCGGGCCTGGCTGGGGAATGGCGGATCGGTGCAGGGCCTTTCGCCCTGATAAAAACCAACCGGATACCCCATCTGGCCCGATTTTCTTTAACTTAACTCAGTAAAGTTTTTGATGCGCAAATCGGGCTGTCGTCCCTCTCCCCCTGCCCCTTGCGCGAGTTCCTGCATATCGTGGTTTCCATCACGTAACTTCAATCAGGACAGACGGTATATGTATCCAGTCTACATTCCGCGGAGATGTCAGAAAGAAGACAAACCGGACGCTTCTGTTTCTTTAACCGAAAATAGTGTGACGCAGATCGCACTATTAGTTAAGACGCTAATAGTAACCAGGGTTATTATCACTTCATCGAAGGCACACAGCCTTCCGCCAAAAACCTGAAAGGATTTTAACCATGAAAATTATCAAAACGCTGTCTGTTGCCGCTGTTACCGCCCTGTCACTGATGTCATTCGCCAGCTTTGCCCAGAGCATCTCCGTCAACTCTTCCACCCTTGAAGGTGCCGAAGCGAAAGTGGCCGCACAGGCTCAGCAGCAGGGTGCGCAGTACAAAATTGTAGAAGCCAACACCAACAACCGTGTACATATGACCGCCGAAATCTATAAATAACGGATGGTTGCAAAAGGAAGTGCCAGAAGAGGCCGCCCACCGGGCGGCCT
>NZ_JAHXPU010000019.1:0-25740 GCF_047308185.1 Pantoea sp. B65 | reverse complement strand
AAGTGATAGAGTCCGCGCATGTCAACCCGGATGACAGGAGCCACGGAATGGGGACCACTTCCACACCGCATGATGCGGTATTCAAACAGTTTCTCACTTCCCCTGACACCGCCAGGGATTTCCTGCAAATCCATCTGCCACCGGCACTGTTGCAGGGCTGCAAACTCGACACCCTGCATCTGGAGCCATGCAGTTTTATTGAGGAGGATTTACGGGCGTTCTACTCGGATGTGCTGTATTCACTGCAGACCGACAGCGGGGAAGGCTATGTCTACTGCCTGATTGAGCATCAGAGTTCACCAGACAAAAATATGACCTTCCGGCTGATGCGTTACGCGATTGCCGCGATGCAGCGTCATCTTGATGCCGGGCATGAGCGTCTGCCGCTGGTGATCCCGGTACTGTTTTATCACGGCGCGACAAGCCCCTATCCGTACTCCATGAACTGGCTGCAGGCTTTCGGCGATCCTGAACGGGCGGCCCGCGTTTACGGCAGTGATTTCCCGCTGGTGGATATCACGGTGATCCCTGACCGGGAGATCCTGACGCACCGGAGCATGGCGCTGCTGGAATACCTGCAGAAACACTGCCGCCAGCGCGATCTGATGCTGATGCTGCAGCCGCTGGCAACGCTGATAAACAGTGGTTACACTACAAGAGAACAGCTGATTGCGGCGGTGAACTATATGCTGCAGGTGGGTGAAACGGCTGATCCGCAATCATTTATGCGTGCCCTGGCAGAGCGCACGGGCCAACATGAGGAACTGATGATGACGGCTGCAGAAAAGCTTGAGCAGAAAGGTCTGGAGAAAGGTCGCAAGGAAGGCATTAAGGAAGGAATTATGGAAGTTGCCCGTAAAATGCTTTCAGAAGGTCTGGATAGCCGTAATATCATGAAAATGACAGGGCTGACGGAAGATGAACTGAGGCAGCTTCGCCGGTAACCGGTGGCGCGTATGGATTCTTGTAAAGGTGCACAACCCGGGGCCGGAACGGGGGCTTTTTGATAAACAGCCAGAAATAATATGATTAAAATCATCTGGTTATTTCGTGATTCAAGTCCCGCCCCGGCACCATTGTTTCAGAAAAGAGTCACCTCAGGGTGACTTTTTTTTCGTCCGCATCCTTCCGTGGCGGTGTGTAAGTGACTGTTTCCTATCTTAATAGTCTGCTGTAAACCATCCCTCAACAAAAGTCATTCAGTGCATACTGGGGTGCTTCCGGACGTTGAAATCCGCGTCATTTGGGGGTCAAATTGGGGGTCAGGCCAGTAAGGTTGAGATGTGACCCCCAAAATGCCCCTGACAGACCTCGCCATTCGTAAAGCAGCCCCGCGTAGCAAGGCTTACAAGCTGAGTGACGGCCATGGCCTTTACCTGCTTATTAGTCCGTCAGGTTCAAAACTCTGGTATCAGAAATTCCGGTACGACAGTAAAGAGAACAGGATAGCACCAGGTGCTTATCCGTCGATTACCTTACGCGACGCCAGAGAGCTGCAGTTGCAGGTACGAGCAACTCTGGATAAGGGGAGCAACCCGGCAGAACAACGCAGGGAAGAAAAGCGAGGTGCTGTCCCCCAACATACCTTCAAATCTGTTGCCCTGGTCTGGCTGGTCAGTAACCGTACCTGGTCAGAAGAGCATGCTGAAAGAGTAAAACGCTAGACTATGAATCACCCGCAGAGCGGTTCAATAAGTGTGTTGCATCCATCGGTTGAACTCACAGCGAAGAACGTACCTTATTGGTCTGAGAATAACTGTAATCCCCTGATAAGGTAATGAAACTCATTCGTATCTAATATGGCTCTTCGGTTATTTTTTAGATATGGATTTGGCCTGAGCCATTACGGCTCAGGTTTGTGATCTATGCCTCGGTGATTGAGGTGTCCGCTATGGTTTCTGCGAACCCTTTACCAAACAATTCTGCAGGCGTCTGGAAACCTGGGCGTGCGAGTCCGGCCAGTACCCTTCGTGCTGCCTCCGTTGCAGCCAGGGCAGTGAAGCTGTAACCGTTGACTGTGTCTAGCAGCATTCGCACTGTCTTACCCTCAGCACTCACCACTTCGGCAGCAGCCTGATAGCGATTCTCTTCGCGTTCCTGTGCTGATGGGCCATCGGGTATAGTGGATAAATCCCCCCGGGGAAAGCCAGTCCCGGTAATATGCACAAACGTAGCGATGTCAGGAATGCCCGTTGCTCTCCAGACAGTAACCAGGTCCGGCAGGGTTACGGGAAAACATTTGCGTGCGCCTTTGCCAAAATCGAATGACCTCAGTTCATTGGGGTCCTGCTGTATCAATTGCCCATTAAGTCTTACCAGACATTCCGGCGATAGATTCTCCGTCGCGCTTATCGCAGAACCTCGTGACATGGACCCGGTCACGTTCAGGGCCAGCGAAATGCTTCTGGGATCCTTTACCCGATCTGCGGCATGAGCCGCGAGGCAGCCCAGCATCGCTACAGTCCCTCCACACCCCGGTAGCAGCATTACGCCCGCAGCGGTGGCTTCCCTTTCATAGGTTTCAGCCAGCCTGTAACTGTCATGTTCGGCGGCCACATCAAGGTAATGCACTTGATTGCGTATTGCTGCTTTTATCAAAACGTCGGCTGTGTGCAAAAAAGGCCCCGCGCAGTTGAGCAGCACCGTAACATCTGCCAGCGCCTGATCAACGACAGATGGCTCTGCCAGTGTGAAGACCCGAAAAGGTAAGCTCAGCTCATTAGCCATAGCGGCCAGTTTTTCTTCATTACGCCCTGCAATAATAACCGGAATACCTGAAGCTAATGCGTGTTGAACAATCATGCTGCCGGTGTAACCGGTTGCGCCATAAATCATCAGAGTTTTCATATTTATCCTGTGTGCTAATGCACTTAGTGCATTAGCTGCCCAGCTTAGTTCAGCAAGTTCGGGTGTATTGGTTAACCATTGTGTTGCCAGCTTTTGTAAACAAATTCAAGGTGGTAACCGTCGGGGTCTCTGACCTGCGCCGCGTAGTAACGGGGGTCATAATGCCGTTGCGCACCGGGAGGGTGAATTTCGGTTGCACCCGCAGCGAGTGCTTCAGCATGAGCCGCGTTGACCATGGCTTCCGATTCTGCGCTGAAACCTACGTGAACAGCATCAGGGCAAACGGTTCCCTGCCTGAGCCAGAAAAATATCCGGCCATTTGCACCAAATCCTTTCAGGTCCGGGTGTCCGGATGGCCCCTGTTCACCGTCATAGTCATGGCGGTTTACGATGCCGAGAAGGGGCAGAACGCGCTCATAAAAAGCAATTGAGCGTTCAGGATCGCTGACCGAAATAAAGATATGATCGAGCATAGTGTGTTCCTCTATCAGATGTTATAGCCGCCAGCGACTTCAATTGACTGCGCATTGATCCAGCCACCATCGTCCGTTAGCAAAGAGGCAATCACGCGGGCCACTTCATGGGGCTCACCTACCCGTCCCAGCGCCGTTTGTGAAGCAAGCAGAGATTCAAATTCGTCATTGAGCCCACCGCCAAGTTCAGTGCGGATGGGGCCAGGCGATACTGAGTTCACTCTAATCCCGCGTCCGCCAAACTCCTTCGCCATATAGCGAGTAAGGACTTCAAGACCGCCTTTAAACGCTGCGTAAGGCGCTACTCCAGCGGTGGCGACACGCGTGGTGGCGCTTGTCAGATTCACAATGCTGGAATCCTTACGCAGCAAAGGCAGCAGCTTCTGAGTCAAAAAGAATGGCCCTTTGAGATGCACGTTCATCAAGCCATCAAATTGCGCCTCAGTTACGGTTTCAATTGGATTAAATAGTCCGTAACCGGCGTTGTTAACGAGGCCATCAAGTCCTGCCGCATTCCATTGTATTTTCATCTCCTGCTCAAGCGCAGTTCGGAATAGATCAAAACCGCCAACATCACCAACATCCAGCTTCATTGCAATGGCTTTACCGCCTCTCACTTTAATGCGATCAACAACGGATTCTGCTGCATCAGCCTGGCTGTTCCACGTCAGAATGACGCCAAACCCACGCCGGGCACACTCTATCGCGGTACTGGCACCTATTCCCCGGCTACCACCGGTAATCAGAACGTGTTTCATGATTGCTCCTGTAAGTGAAAGAATACGCTACACAGGTTACGCACCAGGATTGGCGCTGGCTTATGCGATCCTCTTTGATTGTTGCCCGATTCTGCTTTTATGTTGTTGTTGGTAACAGAGGCGTGTTATCAATCGCTGATGGAAAATAAATTACGCGAACTTCGAGAGCTGGCTTCCGGAGCCGGAAACCAGCGGACAGAGACGGGAATTCCCCGGGTAGCAATGGTGCAGGGAGAAATTCCTGAGCACAGGCTTTCTGCTGTTTATGAACCGATGATTAACCTGATCCTAACGGGTTCAAAGAGTATGACTGTCGGTGGCAGGACCTTGCACTATAATCCTGCGACTTACTTTGTGATGTCAGTAGACTTACCCGCAGTGGGTAATGTATTTCCCGATGTCGTCACGAATGCACCTTATCTTGCTGTCAGCCTGACGCCCAAACCAGAAATTATTGCCGATCTGCTGGACAGTCTTCCCAGGGCTGACGCTGCTTCTCTCTATCATTCAGGATTTTCAGTTGCGCCAGTGACGCAGCAATTACTGGATGCATGGCTGAGGATGCTTAGCCTTATCAGAACGCCGGATGAAATTGCCGCTCTGGCTCCCGCGTATGAACGGGAAATTCTTTTTCGTGTACTGCAGGGACCGCTCGGCTGGATGTTGCGGGATATCGCTACGCCTGATACGCATCTTGCACGGATCTACACGGTGATTAACTGGATTAAGAAGAATTACACACAAGCCATACGTGTGGAGGAACTGGCTGAAATGGCAGCGCTGAGCGTGTCCGCCTTTCACCGCCACTTCCGTGCCATTACGGCCCTGAGCCCAATGCAGTACCAGAAACAAATCCGCCTGATGCAGGCCCGGCTCAAGCTCGCCACCTCGGGCGAAAACATTATGACTGTCGCGCTATCGGTAGGCTATCAAAGTCATACCCAGTTCAGCCGTGAGTATGCAAGACAGTTTGGGTTACCGCCGTCTGCTGATGTGAAAAAACTCTCCCTTTGAATTGCCCGCGACTAAGGTGAAGCGTAGATAGCCGGATCTATTCAGCCGCTCTCGCATCAAACGTGGCCTGAGCCAGCGTCACGTCTGAACTGTGCTCAATGGTCCAGTTGAATAATGCCTGAAAAGGCGCTTCGAGAGTGCGCCCTAAAGGAGTAATGCTGTATTCAACTGCAATCTGTGACGAGGGAATGACGCGACGGGAAATTATACCGTTGCGTTCAAGACGACGTAAGCACTGAGTCAGTGACTTCTGAGTAATACCGTCCATGCTTCGTTTTATCTCGTTAAAGCGTAATGGTTTGCTACAAAGAGCGAAAAGGATGGAAACAGACCACTTATCGGTTATTTGATCCAGCAACAACCGACCTGAAGCCTTGTCCCCGCAAGAAAGGCCGGATGAATGCGCCGGGCTGTGCTGCCTGGTGTCCACTGACATTTAGTTTACCTCCGTATACCTGGGTGAAAAAAAGTGCCTGATTGACACCAGGTATCCACAGTATACCATCAGGCACTCCAATCGTAAGGAGTAAATTATGTCAGTATCACTCACTGAAAATGTTGCAAACCAGCTTGCTATCGTCGATTCGCTGTACCGCTATGCGGCGGGAATTGATCTCAAAGACAAGGAGTTAATCAAATCGGCATTTACTGAAGATGCTGTGTCTGACTTCCGACCTGCCGGGGCTAAAGCGGGTTTTGAATATCCTGTCTTAGAAGGTAAAGAGGTGATAGCTGAAGCATTGCTGAATTCGCTAAGGCCGATTATCACCACTCATTCAGTGACGAACCCACGTGTAACAATCGATGGAGATAAAGCATATCTGGAGGCGATAGTGGAAGCGCAGCACTTACCTGAATCAGATTCCTCACGCCACTATCTGATGAAAAATCGTTATGACGTTGAGCTTTTAAAACATCAAGATGGCTGGTTCATATGTCGGGTAACAGTTGATAATGTTTGGCGGACAGGTGACCCGGCAGTATTGGCAGGGGTGTAGTGGAGACCGAATTACTGAACCGCCACAAAAATTGATCACACGATAAAAAATGTCCTGAAAAATCATGATATAACCGGCACGCTTAAGGATATGGATGGAAATCCTGTACCTAAAGAAAGCGGTGGTTATTGGGATCATATGCAGGAAATGCAAAATACCCGCAGAGGGTTAAAAAATCATGCTGAAACGCTGAAAAACGTAAATAATCCTGAGGCTCAAGCTGCATAGGGCAGGGCAACTGATGCCATAAACAAAATTGAATCAGCGCTGAAAGGGTATGGAATATGATTACCTTCCGCAAATTGGTAGGAAATATTAATACAACGAAAGATCCAGGTCAGCAGTCTTCTCTTGAGGCATGGTTCGAAAGTGTTCTTGATGTCCCGGTTGAAGGCATGGCAGTAGAGGATCTCTGCCGTGCTGTGCGACAAAAAATATGTGTTGATCAGCTGATGCCAGGAATATTAGCTGTTCTGGCTGAAGATCCCCTCGCTGGTGATCTTTATGATGGCGAACTTATAGCAGCCCTGGCGACAATAAAAGGTGATGAGTTGCAGGGTCATAAAAAGACGTTTATCAAAATAAAGCATCTTATAAACCGGCTGGAACCTCAGGATATAAACAATGACCGGAAGAATGATATTTTAAAGATAAATCAGATAGCTGTATAAAGGAATCCCGGCCACCGAGCCGGGATTTTACTTTATGAACCAGCTCTCGCAGCCGGATGATCATCTGTCCGGTCTCAAACCCCAGTGCCCCCTTCAGAATGATGGCCGGTGACGTCGTGAACTTCCGGTGTTCCGGGACATAACCCGCGGTATAAGGGGGAGGGGCAGAACACCGGTAGCCGAATAAATAAGCAGTTGATGATAAAATACGACGCTGAAATACTAACAGATAATAACTGATAGTCATCGAGGCGGAGAAATCATCATGCCAACCAGTGTAGCCTTAAGCCCCTACTTCGAAGCATTTATCCGTGAGCAAATCGATTGCGGACGCTACAACAACACCAGCGAGGTGATCCGTGCCGGACTGCGTGCGCTTGAGGAACGGGAGCAACAGCTGAAGCTTGAAGCGTGACAAAAAGCGGTCAGCGCAGTAATTAACAGCGGTGAAGGCAGGGATGCCGAAGAAGTATTCGGTCGTCTGTCACGTAAGTATCACCGTATGGCTGAAGGTGACTAAAAAGCATGAAGCTGAGCGTATCGCCACTGGCAGAACAGGATATCGAAGCCATCGGTGACGATATCGCGCAGGATAATCCTGTAAGAGCGGCTGATTTCATTGAAGAGCTGTACCAGCAATGCCTGCTGATAGGTGAAACGCCGGTGCTTTATCGGCAGAGGCCTGAACTGGGAACCCATATCAGAAGCTGTGCTTATGATCGTATGCAGGGGGAGAGGAATTCCTCCATCAGCAGTGGAAAACACGATCAAAACAGGGAATACATACCCGACAAATCCATGCACCACTGGCTATTATGATCCAGTGAACAACATACGTGTTATTACTAACTCAGAGTCTGGTCACATAGTAACAGTTATACCGGGAGCACCGAAATAAAAATGAGTAGCCAACTCCCACCCCGGCACCATTGCTTCAGAAAAGAGTCACCTCAGGGTGACTCTTTTTTCGTCCGTATCCTTCCGTGTCGGTGCGTAACTGACTGTTTCCTATCTTAATAGTCTGCTGTAAACCATCCCTTAAAAAGTCATTCAGTGCATGCTGGTGTGGTTCGGTGAATCGGGCTTTACGCATGGCGATCTCCTCAGCGGACATAATCAGTATGCCGGAAGATCTCTGAAAGTGAATGGCTCGATTATGCGCGCTACTTACAGTTCTTCCTCACCCAAAAACCAGTACCACAGTGGAACAGACAGCAGCCCTGTAAATACAGATGAATAAACCACAATCATAAAAATCTGAGTTACCAACATCTCCGCTGACCAGTGGTTCAGGGGAATATGGTATTCATCAATTGCTCCCCCAATCATCGCTTTAGTCATTATTGCCAGAATAATCAGCAGGACGACTACGACTGCCGTTATAAACTGCCTGGTTTTTCTTGTTCGCAGGGAAATATTCACACTTTCCGTAGTGAGACGGGCATCAATAACATGGCGATTTCCCTGACGTTTCCAACGCAAAATATCAATAAGCAGGAATGCCAACAGGCTGATTCCCATCACGGGAAGTGCGTAGCCTAATGCCAGAGCGACCACAGCCGCGATTAACTTACCTGCGGTAGGCATTGTCAGCCAGGCAGCAAGCAACGTCCGCGCGGAGTGAGTTTCAGCTAACTTCGGACGACGTATCCACCACATGCGATATCCCAATACAATCATCATGCACAGCCCCAGACCAAACGCGGCCAGTATCAGCTGGTTAGGCAGGCCGAAGAGCACGCCCATATGTGCATCGACGCCCCAGCGGGTCAGTTTGGCAACAAGCGGGAATTTATCGAACCAGATGTGATCTACAATGCTGAAGTCATTGGGGTTGACGGAAACTGCGTCAACCTGGGTCGGCCAGCTGCGGTCCACTTCCGTTACTGTCCAGGCTTTATCGGCTGCTTTAGGTTGGCGCAGCTCAATTTTCGTTGCACTGATTCCGGCTGACCTGGCCGAATTCAGTACGCTGTCCCAGTCAGCATTTGGGTAGTTGATCGTTGCCGCCTTTCGCGGGGATGAGGCCATCGCAGGCATTGTCATGCCGGACATATTCATGCCGTCCATCGCACCTTTATGTTCGGCATGGGGATCTGTTGGCACGTCTGGAGCTGTACCATTCAGTACGGTATTCACCTGTGGGGTCAGCCAGCCCAGATCGCTGCGCATTTTATCGATATTATTCCCAGCCCACTGTGACCATGTAAGGCCAGTGACCGAAAAGAACACCAGCCCGGCGACCAGAATAAGTCCCAGAGTCACATGCCAGTGACGGGTGATCGCTAATTTTCCACTGACCTTGTTGGCCTTGCGACGAGGACGAGTGCTCAGCCATAGCACCACGCCGCCTAATGCTGCGACCCAGAGCCAGGAAGCCGCGAGTTCGCTGTAGTTACGACCCACATCGCCAAGCAGCAATCCCTGGTGCAATTGATCCAGCCACATTCTTAACGGCAGGACGCCTGATGTACCGTAAACTGTCATATCGCCCCTTACCTGTAGTGTATAAGGATCGATAAAAACTGAGCGGGATTCAGAAGGGCCAAGATTAGGATCGGCGAATTGTACTCGCGTGGTATCTGACGCACCGGGGGCAGGACGAACGGCATAAACTTTCATCGTTTCGCCAGCATAAAGGCGCGCGGCGTTGATTTGTTCAGACAGCGGTTTCGCGACTCCTTGTGGCTGAACAGTGAGTGCATCCGCGTACAGGACGTTCTCAATTTGCGGCGTAAGGACGTAAATCGTTCCGGTCAGTGCCGCAACGAAAATAAACGGGGCCACAAACAGGCCGATATAAAAATGCAGGCGACGTAAAAGATTTATAACCGCACTACGTGATGTTGGGTGATGTATAGAGATAGATGACATTGCCATTCCAGTCTTTTCAGTAGAAGTTCATACGCTGCCTGCTGCATTCATGCAGTAACCCGGGCATTCAGTTGTTGACTGCCCGGGCTCAGGCTTATTTAAGCGTAAAATTGTAGCTGCCTTTGGTTTTGTGACCATCAACAGAGAGTACATGCCAGTCAACCCGATAGCTGCCGGTTTTCAAAGGGGCGGTCAGCGGTACATTGACCACTTTGTTGTCAGCACTGTCGACGGTAAATTTACCGGTGTGCACCATGCTGCCATCGGCCCCCATCAGCATGACACCGCTGAATTTTGGTTCCACACCCTCGGTAAAGGTGAGTGTCAGCATTTTGGGTGACTCACTGATAGTTGCTTTATCAGCGGGGGTTGCGCTGGCGAGATGAGCATGAGCAAAAGCCTGCTGCGAAACGATGAGTGCAGCCAGAAAGCTGGTTGCGACGATGACGTTTTTCAGACGTTGTAACATATGATTTATCCTTACTTGAAAATGTCCTGACGAAATTGCCAGGTACGTGGTTCAACACTTTTCTTTAATACGGGATTACCCTGTTTGCTTCAGTCATCCGATCAGCTGCGCAGGTTTGAACTTGCCGCAAGTGCATCAGCTTTCTTGCTGAAATCCGCGACCAGCTCGATCATTGTCTTGGTGCATCCATACGCGCAGGGCAGGCGCCCAGCAACTCGCTGTTATTGGTCAAAATGCGCAGCCGGGAGCCAAACATGCCGCGAAAAACGGGATCGCCATTGGTACCGCCATTACGAATTTGCGAAAATCCGGGAATGGTTTTCAGGTAATCAGAAGCGTCACTGGCCGGAACTGGCTGACGTGTCGTTGTCAGGTTGTTGACGACCGTCAGAGGTGACAACTCCGGCGCTGTGACCGTAATTACCGGCTGATCCTCCATGATTTCAGCACGAACAGAATCTTCTGTTTCACTGGCTACAGTATTGCAGCTCACTACAAGTGACGCGCCGAAAAGGGACAGGCGCAATACACGATGTGCCATTCTTAATTCCTTACGAAATAGATAAAACTCCCCTGCAACATCATGTTGCAGAGTCATTAATCATTCATACCTGCGCAAATAATTTCGATGGTGATATTTTTTATTAGTTTATTTAAGGCGTGACTAGCTCTGCGCAGAGCACATTTGAATTTTTAATGGCTTTACTTCGAAATAATTCGAAAATAAGCATTTAGTTTTACTGGAATTAAAGATTAAAACGCAGGCGGCGCTCTTGGTTGAGATATGCCGGGAAAGAAAGTGACGGGTGTTACAGAGGAAAGAAGAGAAGGAGAGGCTCGGGAACTCAGTAGCAGCAGAGAGATGAGTGGGATTAATACCCATGCCAGCACGGGGAAATGCGCCAGAAGCTGACAGTAACCACAGGCGAAATCGTCCATCATACCCATGCCGCCATTCATCAAATGCGAAGCGGTTTTCGCAGTACTTTCATCGGACTGTTCAGCCATGACTTGGTGATCTGCGTTGGCCATCGGGTGGTCCATGGCATGATCCATCGGCATCATCGCCATATCCATCCCGTCCATCGCTTCAGAGGAAGGCTCTGTCATTACCTCGCCGTCAGACTGCATGCGCCGGTGTTCCAGAGTTTTCGAAATCTCTGGAGCGATAAACAGCATCAGGATTGCCATCAGGGCAATCAGGGCTGGTATCCGGCATTGAGACAGGCGATACAGTGTGAGCAAGTCAGGCATTCCAGTGTATGGGTGTCATATTGTCGGCAAGTTTAACTATTTTTTGTGAAAATGTTAAAAGGTTATTTAGTAAAATACACTGTTTATGCATTAAAACCGCATCGTATGGTTATAAATGCCTTATGCAGAAATACATTTCATCCGCAATCTACATCCTCTCACGCATCATTCTTAAATCTTTATCCAGCTGAATACGCAACGTCCGCATAAATGCTTTGGCGTTTTCCGACAAAGGTTTTCCCGGTCTGAAAATTAATAAACCTGAGAAATTAACCGCACTACTGAATGGTCTAATCACCAGGTCCTGATGCATAAAGTCAAAGGCAACAATTGGATTCACCAACCCCACACCAATTCCCTGACGGGCCATTTCACAGATACTCAATGAATAGGGCGTTTCGACCCGTATCGCAAGAGGGATGTTGAGATGATGCATCAGGCTGTCCAGCTGTTGTCGGCTGGCGTCTTCAGGACTGAGCGCGAGAAAATCCACCTCAGCCAGGTCGTGCGGATGAATGATGTTATGCCGGGCAAGCGGATGTAATTTTGGCATTACGACCACACCTTCGGCACGAAAGAACGGAGAGTGCTCAAGACCTGAGGTGGGTATCTCATCGGCCATCAGGCCAAAATCGACCTGACCGGCCATGACCTGCTGGTAGACATCCCGCGAGCTCAATACTTTTAATGAGATTTGAATATTGCGCTTCGCAATATCGAAGCTGGCAATTGCCCTTGGCAGAAACAGGTTCCCCAGCGCGGGATAGGCGGCAATGGTCAGTCTGCCAAGCCCCAGTTCACTGAGCGATCGCAGCCGGTGAGCAATGGCTTCCATGCCGATAAAATGCTCATCGACATCCACCATCAATGCACTCGCTTCCTGAGTGGGATGGAGGCGTCCGCGAACTCTCGCGAAGAGCTTCAGTCCGGCGTTATCTTCCAGTTTCCGAATTGCCTGGCTCACCGCAGGCTGGGAGATTTCCAGCTTCTCTGCCGCGCGACTGGTGCTGCCGGTCAACATCACGGCGCGGAATATCTCAATTTCACGGTACATAGACACCTTATAACCTGTGCTTATAGGGTAAATAAATATACGTATTGATGTAATCCTAACCCGCCGTAGAATCGAATGTAAGCACCAACACCAGTGGAAATTATAAAATGCAATTTAAAGACCCTGCCAATCAATCATTTGCCAGTCTTTCACCTGCCGTATGGCGTGCTTCGACCGTGGTTTTTGATAACTTTGAAGATTTCATTAATCGTAAATCCCGCCAGCCTGACGGTTACAGCTACGGTATCACCGGTACACCGACCTCCAGACAGTTGGAACGTCGTGTGGCTGAGCTGGAAAATGCCAGACATTGCGTCGTGTTGCCATCAGGGCAGGCGGCACTGATGACGGCGGTGATGGCTTTTGTCCGGGGTGGGGATCATCTGTTGATTTCCGACTCCTGCTACGGCGCGCTGAAAACCTTTGCCCGTAAATGGCTGAGCCAGATGGGGGTTGAGGTTGAGTTTTATCCGCCCACTATTGATGCGGGTATTGAAGCACTGATCCGTCCGAACACCCGAATGATTTGTCTGGAAGCGCCGGGTACGGTCACCATGGAAATGCAGGATGTGGCAGCTATTGTCGCAACGGCTAAAAAATATGGTGTGAAAACCATGATGGATAATACCTGGGCTAGCCCACTCTATTATCGTCCGTTGGATCAGGGGATTGACCTCTCTATCGAAGCGGCGACAAAAATGTTTGGCGGTCACTCAGATTTGTTAATGGGAACGATCAGTCTCAATGACGCCGATGATTACGCCATCCTGCGTGAAACCCAGAGCATTCTGGGGCAAAACACCAGCCCGGAAGATTGCTTCCTGGTACTGCGTGGGCTTGATACGTTTGCCCTACGTCTCCAGCATCAGAGTGCAAGCACCCGCGAAGTCGCCGCCTGGCTGGCAGAGCAGCCGCAAATTGAACAGGTTCTGTTCCCGGTACTGGAAAGCGATCCGGGCCATGCCATCTGGAAGCAGCAGTTCAGTGGTAACGGTTGCCTGTTCTCATTCATTTTTAAACCGGCTGCTGAAGGTGCGATTAGTGCATTCTTTAATGCCTTACAGCATTTTCCAATCGGTGCAAGCTGGGGCGGTACGCACAGTCTCATCGCCTACTATCCGGCAAGCCAGCAGCAGGCCAGAGCCTTTACTCCAACCCAGGAAGCTATTATTCGCATCTCTATCGGTCTGGAAGATGCGGATTTACTGATTGCCGATTTACAGCAGGCGCTTGAAGCCTGGCAGCAGTCGGCAGGTTAGTTTTTCACACCACAAGATGACAAGGGTATAACAATGAAAACGCAACTCCGTTTTATGTCTCTGGCACTGGGTGCCGTTCTCTCACTGAACGCGATGAGAGCCAGTGCTGCGGACAATACGCTGGCCGAACTGCGCGCGAAGGGTGAGATTCGAATTGCCAATACGCAGGCAAGCCCACCGTGGAGCTTTATTAACGATCAGAACCAGCCGGATGGTTATGACGTGGCAATGGCAAAGGAGATTGCGAAACGTATTGGTATTCATCACATTACCTTTGTGGCAGATACCTTTAAAAATTTTGTGGAAGGGCTGAAAACCGGTAAATACGATCTGGTGATGAACGACCTTACCCCAACGGCAGAACGTGAAAAGCAGGTGGATTTCTCTGCTCCTTACGGTGTCGAAGAGTTCCGTATCTTCGTGCTTGATAGCAATAAAGACATTCACGAACAGGCCGATCTCGCCGGTAAGAAGGTGGGTGCCACCACGGGAACCACGAATGAATCCTGGTCGCTGGAGCACCTGAAACAGTCCAAAATTCTGGGCTACGAAAACGGTGGTCTGGTATTTAACGATCTGGCAACCGGTCGTATTGATGTGGTTATCTCCTCGTTCTTTGGCGGCGAAAAGTACCGTAAAGCCAATAATCTGCCAATTAAAGCCGTTGGTCAGCCACTTACTTTCCAGCTGTCCGCCGCCGCGATGCCAAAAGGGCACAGCAGCCTGAAAGACGCGATTGATAAAGCGATTCAGGAAATGATTGCCGATGGTACCGTCATGAAGTTGTCTCAGAAGTATATCGGGCCGGATTATCAGATGACGGCAGATATCGAGAAAGCCAAAGCTGAGGTTAAGTAATGTATGAACTATTTCTGCGCTCCTTACCGCTGTTAAAGCAAGCGATTGTGATGACGCTGGGACTGGGCATCAGTGCTTTTATCCTCGGTAGCCTGCTCGGGATGGGAGTTGCGCTGATGCGCAACTCCACACTCAGAGTATTGCGTATGCTGGCTTTCACCTATGTTTCGATTTTCCGGGGCACGCCGTTGCTGGTGCAGATCCTGCTCATCTATTTCGGGCTACCGAGGTTAGGTATCACCATGGATCCGGTACCGGCAGCACTGACATCCCTGACCCTGTTCTCCGCGTCTTACCTGAGCGAGAATTTTCGCTCTGGCATCAATAGTGTGGACAAAGGGCAATGGGAAGCCTGCATGTCGATGGGTATGGGCTACTGGACCAGCCTGAAACGCATCATTCTGCCACAGGCATTCCGCATCGCCTTGCCACCGCTGGGCAGCCGTTTAATTGCGCTGATGAAGGATACGTCACTGGCCTCCACGGTTACGGTGATGGAGTTGACCCGTGTGGCTGAGCAGGTAGGTGCGACCACCTTCCGCTATATGGAAATGTTCCTGATGGTGGGCTTTATCTACTGGATGATTAATCAGGTCCTGACCATTCTGCAAACGTGGCTGGAAGGCCATCTGACGAGGCATATGCGATGAGCACTGAAATAATCAAAGTCGCGGTCAGCGCTCTGGCAAAATCATTCGAAGATCAGGTGGTATTGAAACAGGTCGACCTGAAGGTTAAGGCGGGAGAAGTCGTGGTGGTTTTAGGGCCATCAGGTTCCGGGAAAACAACGTTGCTACGATCGCTGAATTTCCTGGAACAACCTGACAGCGGCACGCTGGAAATCTGCGGGCACCGCATCGCCATTCAGGCAGGAAGCGCTCTAACACGTACAGATCGACACGAGATTACTCAGCTGCGTCAGAAAACAGCGATGGTCTTTCAGTCTTTTAATTTATTCCCGCATAAAACGGCGTTGGAAAATGTTATTGAGGGACTGATCAGCGTCAAAAAGGTCAATAAAAATCTGGCTCGTGAGCGCGGTATGGCTTTGCTGAAACAGGTCGGACTTTCTGAGAAAGCGGGAAGCTATCCGTCTAAACTCTCGGGCGGACAAAAACAGCGAGTGGCCATTGCCCGGGGCTTATCGATGGATCCTGAGGTAATTTTCTTTGATGAACCGACTTCAGCGCTTGATCCTGAACTCCGTGATGAAGTCCTGACGGTCATGCGTGATCTTGCGCGTGCAGGAATGACGATGATCGTTGTCACTCACGAACTGCGTTTTGCACGCGAAGTGGCTGACCGGGTCATTTTTATGGAAGGCGGTATTATTCAGGCTAATGAGCCGCCGGAGATATTTTTCGGTGAAAACAGTAGCGCACGCGTTAAGCAGTTTCTTTGCTGCTACTGAGATTCCGGGTCAGGGATGACCTGGTATTTTCGAACGATGATGTCCTGAAATTTTTAATACTGCTATTTAAAATAAAAACTAAAATTTTTGCTAAAAAATATTTTAATTTTCAGTGAGGAACTGAATTAAATAAGCTGGCTGTCAACATCATTAAATGTAGTGCTTAACCACGACCCATCTTCCATGGGATTTATTTCATTTATTAATAATCAGTTGCTAAGATAACTTTCCTTGACATTACGGATGAAATTTTGCAACCACCAACCTGGTGCTCTCTAAGGTAGTCAGTGCCATACTTCTACTGACTGTATTACTCCGGGAGTAACATTAAATTAACAAGATCAGAGTTGTTGGTATCGATATTGCCAAATTTATTTTTCAGGTATGTGTCTGGTGACCATAACCTCCTGCGAGTCCGGGACAGCACTCATACAGGATGTTATGGCATATACAACAAGCCGGGAGTGTTATTTTAAAAACAAAAAGTCCACTGCTGCAATCAGTCCTACGATGAGTGCGATGAATGCAGCCCCTGTGGCGAAGGCATATTCAGTTTTCTGTTCTTCTTTTCGTATGTCAGCAAAACGGGCAAGCGCGCCTTTTGCATTCGGTGCGCTTACCTCTTCAAATTGTTTTTGATAGCCCTGGCCGGTCAGCAGAGATGCTCCTCCTGCGTCTGATTTTTCCAGCACAGCGGTGTTATTACCCTTTTTGAAAAAACAGTAATCCGGCATAAGGTGCTCCACGGGGAAGATGGTCGTCATGAGATAAGATATCTAATCTTGCCTGGTTCTGTACACACATATCTACTACTGTGCAGCCTGTACCTGCTACCTGAATTCATTAGATACATACTGTCATGATTCGGGAGATGTGCTTCCCGAATCGACAGCCACTACCCATTGATGCGGGCCGGTGGCTCTTATTACATTGCGTATCAGGATAATGCTGCGGGTAATGTTTTTCTGCATTAAAAATTAAACAGTTACATCCGCTGCGCATTTCCTCCTCGCACGAGAATATTAAAGAATGTCTTTCCAGTGGCGAACGTTTTCCTTCCAGATATAGCTGTATTTTTCGACCAGGTCTTTTGCGGTAAGCGCCTGTTGTCCGGTAATAATGTGGAAGTCGTCAGATGCCACATCCATCAGGCCTTCAGCGATACTGGCCTCATTCGTCACCATATCATTCCCACACCAGGGTACCGGAGACAGAGAAAAATCTTCGTCGGTATTGCGTGGAATATGAATGGAATCAAGATACTCAAAGAACGCATCTTTTCCTACCGGACAATATTCAATAGAAATGCCTGAAATCTGGCTAATAAGTTGACATAAATCTCTCTGAGACACTGACTCGCGCCCTGTAATATTATATGCCTGCCGGTCTTCTCCTTTCCCCAGTAATAATGACGTACCGACCAGTGCGCTGTCATCTTTAGCAATATACGTGGCTTTTCCTTCTCCTGCCGTTGTATACCACTTATTTCCCGATAATAACGCCAGCATCACCGATGTCGTCAGATAGTTTTCCAGATAAAGATTATTCCGCATGACGTTATAATTGATACCGCTTTCGCGCAGGTAAATCTCCGTTTCCGTATGGTCTGGCGTAACATAGACATGGGCGTAGGCAGGGTCCGTTGCACCAAGAAAAGAGGTGTAGGTAATGTGGTCGAGGCGTGCTTTTATCGCTGCATCAATGACATTTTTATGTTGCTTCACGCGTTTCTCGCCAATCAGAACGCCGGAAACCATAAACAGGCGCTGACCACCGGTGAACGCCGCCAGCAGTTGCTCCGGATTATCATAATTGGCAGTCCGCAATGTAATGCCTAATCGTGACCAATATGCACGGGTGTCGGCCGGAATACGTTCCGGGAAAGGGCATGTAAAAATCAGGTCGCCGGGTACGGTATGTTTAATCATATTTTCAGCAACGCGGCCGCCCAGTTTTCCATCGACGCCAGTTATCACATATTTCACAGAACTCTCCTTTACACTCAATAAGTTTAATTAAATTTCCGCACTTTCTCATCAATGTGCAACAGACCATGGAATGGTGTTTCTCAGGCGGAATATGGCATGACACCGGCTTACAACCGGTGTCAACGCGTTATATCGTTACCGTTGTTTAATCTCCTGACCAGTTACCATGTAAAGACATCCGTAAACGAAAAGGTATTTTGACTTTGGCTATCGGTCCGCTTGTCCATTGTGCAGTATCAAGGATCACCAGCTCGGAACTTCGTGTTCTGAGATCATTCATAACGCTGATGACCCATCCATCACCTTCAGGCGCTGTGGGATGGCGCGGAATGAAGATCGGCTCCTGAAAACACTGCGCGTCGCCCGGATACCACATCTCGCTGTCACCGGTAACCACATTGATTCGCGCCAGCTGATTGAAGAACTGGAATGGCGGTGCGCCCAGCGCCGCCGTATCGAATGGCAGTTGCGGATCGTAGGCGAGTGTAAAGCCATAACGGTAGGGTTTGCCGCTATAGCGCTCATCGCAACGAGGGAACTCACAAGGGAAGGGGGTGCTGGTCAGTAACTTTGGAACAACAGTCGCATCATTGGTATCCAGGTCGAACGTCCAGCGCCTCAATGCCGCCTTCAGTGTTTCTGGCGGCGGGACATAGCCATCCTCCTGGGGGAAGAAATAGAACACATTACCGTTTGTCACCGGCATATCGACGAAGATTTTATTGCCTTCCTCATAGGCGTTGAGGGTATGGCCCTGGAAGCCACCGGCTGGCCCGTAATACCACTGCATCTCTTCTGCGGTTCCGCTGCGCGGCAGAATGCCGAAAAGCTGAGGTAAATCTGGTTGCCACTGGAAATGCTGTCCGCCGTTTTTCATCCGATCGAGATCGGCGGTCAGCGGGATAATGGGAAAAATGACATAATTCTCGGTGATGGCGAAGTCGTGGATCATGGCGGCATACGGGGCCTGGAACCAGATCTCCCGCAGTAATTTGCCTTCGTCGCTGATTTCGAAATAGGCGATGTCAGGCGTTGCCTCACCTTTGGCTTCATAGGCGAAACAGAGCAGCGCGCCGTTGTTCGGGTCCACTTTAGGATGGGCGGTAAAGGTTGCTGAGGTGATTTGAGCGTGGAAGTTCCATTCGCCGAGCGTTTCCAGCGTGTCCGGATTTAGCGCCCAGGGCAATGCGTCCTCTTTCATCGCCAGCAGGATGCCATTGTGTTTGATGACGGTGGTGTTGGCGGTGGTATTGTTGTCTGCCGCCAACGGGTCGTTGGTGTAGACATTGCGATAAATACCGTTCAGGGAACGATGTTCGCGGCGCTGGGCTTTTAAACGTTCGGTTTCCACATAACGGCGTTTCAGGCTGACTTTACCAGCCCCGAAACGGAAGGCGCTGACGATGCCGTCGCCGTTGAAAAAGATATCATTGCCGAGCATGGGTGGATAATGCGGATCGGGCGCGACCTGATAAAAGGTGCCTTTGATGGCATCAGGGATCGTGCCCTCGATCTCAAGATCGACAACACTGGCCTCGACGCGGCTGGGCTGGTAAAGACCGGTGAACTCGGGAGTGTCCGGAAATTGCAGGCTCATACATTTACTCTCCATTGCTACGATGTTTATCAATAGTTATCGCGATTAATCATCCAGTCGTTGTTGAAGCGACCCAGCCCGCTGTTTTTTCCTCCCCCAACATGCTGTGCGGATCACCATTAGGCGAAAGATCGTGGTGTCGCGGTCTGCCGGGTATCGCATGATCGACTCACTCAATAACTGAACGATGTCGTATACTTTAGCCATATTCTGGATCAAAGATCAATATATCTGTACGATACTGTTCAGGAATAAGAATCAGGATCAGGTAAGAGAACGATGCGCAAGAAAACCGAAGACCGGCGTTTAAAGTTTGTGATGGCTGCTGGTAAATTATTTATGAGTCATGGGTTTGCTGCGGTGACCATGGAATCGATCGCGGCGGAGGCGGCCAGTTCCAAGGCGACGTTGTATAACTATTTCTCATCTAAAGAGACCCTGTTTGCGGCGTACGTCGTCGAGGCGGGAAAAGGATTGGTGGAAAGATTACTGGATGCGCCGGCCTGTAGTCAGACGCTGCCCGATACCCTGCATCATCTGGGCATGTCCTATCTGGAACTGGTGACCAAACCGGATATTGTGGCGCTGAACCGCCTGATCATAGGCGAAGCGGGACGTTTCCCTGAACTGGCGCATCTGTTTTATGGTGAGGGGCCGAAAAAAACCCTGTCCTATATCGACGAAGTTATGAGCGGACTGATGGAAAAAGGGTTGCTACGTCAGGCTGAGACGCGGACAGTGTCATTGCATTTCAAGGTGTTGTGTGAGGCGGGGATGGTAGAGAGAATATTGTGGGGACTGGAGCCTGTGCCTGCGGAAAACGCGGCGCTGGAATCGGCGGTGGCAACCGGCGTACAGGCGTTTATAGGACTTTATGCCAATCCGTAACGACGTAAAGACGGTGTATGGTGATATCAAGGCCTGTCGCTACGCTTGAAACGGAATGGCCGCGATCGACTGCCTGTCTGATCGCTTCGACCATGCACTCTTCGGGGTCACGCTTACCGCTGATGGGCACCTCTTTTTAAAGCCGTCTTAAATGACGCTGAGGTGTTGTTAAAACGGTGGCGATTCAGAATGTAAATCCGCGGCGAGAGGTGATAATGGTCACTTAACACCGGTAATGCGGACGATATAATTCAGGCCAGCGGCACCCCGTTATACACAGGAGGTGGATCATGGCCGAAAAAGTGACTTTGAATCTCAGCTACGCTGAGCTGACCTTCTCAGTCGAGGATATGATAATGGACTGCCTTGACCAGGTGAGGGCCCGACAGCCGGATCCGCACTTGTGGATGGAGAGGGCATGCGCTGCCAGAGATGTCTGGTATGCACTGGCATGTGCCGCTGGCCTGTCGGAGGAGATCGTAGAAGCCGATTACCTGCGCCTGATGGCAATGACTGACGGCACAAAACCGCACAGGAGATAAGACGCCGCCAGGTGCAGTCAGGTCAGGCAGGCGGATTATTGTGCTGTTGTCAGACTGATGCCCAAACTGAATAAGTTAATCATATTTTAATCTCCCGTCGCCATGGTTACAGGGTAACCACCCGGATACTCTGCGTGTGTTGTTCATTGACGAATTCTTAAACTGGAAAAAATTGAGTGAGGTTGACCTGGAGATATGTATCGCCAGTATTTTGCTGCGCCGTTGTTATTTTTTTTATGATTTTTCCTGTTGTTCACATACTTAATCACTGATATGTAAAAGCAGAGAAAAAAGTGGCGCCGTGCCGCGCTATCAGCCAGCTTATTCCGCAACTGTGCGCCGCGATACTACTACAAGTGTACGACGATGCCCGCGGACAGCGAGCATATCTGCCATGATATCAGCATGCTGAAGCGGAACGCTACTGCGTGACTGACACAGTTCACTGACCGCCCGCGATTAACTTTTTAATATTCTCAGCAGTACCACATTAAAATAGGATTTTTTACCTGGTGGAATATTTGCAGCTGCAGTAAATTTACGGCGAAGGAAATTGCCAGATGCTATGGATTTGGCGTTTAAAAAAACAATCACATTTAACGCTATTACATTCCATTAAAATTAATGGTAATGGGGTTTTTGATGCTTTTAAAACGAAGCTGTACAGTTGCTATTGTTTTGCTGGTCACGCTATCTGTTTCGGCATGCGGTATGTCACATCGCGGCCGAAACACCGCGATCGGGGCGGGTGTCGGTGCCGTCGGGGGCGCGGTGCTAACCGGTGGCAGCACCTTTGGAACGCTGGGGGGCGCCGCGATTGGCGGCCTGATTGGACATGAGGTCAGCCGCTAAGCTTACTTTATTAACGGTTTCGCCTGGCAGTATCACCGCGGCGAAACCGATAAGATCCCATCTTTCCTTTTCTTGCTATTCCCTGCAGTCGTCAGAATATACGATATGGTATCCATGGGAAGCGGGTTGTACGCAAGCAAATCCCGCTTTGCCGAGGTGCATACCTGCAACGAGCTGCTTTTCCCTGGCAGTCTGTTCGAGGATCTTTTTCCGCGTGACTTCTGCCTGCACCGGGTCGCAGTCGAAAGCAATCGAGACGGACGGCTGCGCTGATTGAATATGCGGAAAATGCACAATATCTCCCCATATCAGAAGACTTTTACCACCAGAATCAATCCGGAACCCCGTATGGCCTGGCGTATGCCCGGGCAGCCATACCGGACGAATCCCCCCAACCACCTCATTCTCGTCGAGGAAGTTCAGACTTTGCGCATAAGCTTCCAGCGTGCGGCGGACCAGGGCAAAATTCCTCTGTTTCCGCTCGCTGGCCTGCCTGAACATGTCATCGTCCTGCCAGTATTTCGCTTCAAGAGGATGGAGATAAAGTTCAGCGCCTGTATAAACCGGACCGCCATCAGCATCGAGCAGCCCGCCGATATGGTCAGGGTGACCGTGCGTCAGAAGAATGGTATCGACGTCTTCAGGCTGGATCCCGGTTGCGCGAAGATTTTCCCGCAGTAACCCTCCTGCATTGTTCAGACCTCCGGTACCGGAATCAACCAGAATAGTTCGCCCCTGCCCGCGGATAAGATAGCTGTTGATCTGGATATGGCCGGGGTCAGTTATTCCGGCGACGCGCTGTATTTCCCCAGCCTCAGCGGTATCAATCCCGGATAACAGATCCAGGCTGGCGGCCATATTCCCGTCACTCAGGACGGTAACCAGAAAATCACCAATCTGGCGTGATGCAAACGAGCGATGGTTCATCAATACCTCTTTTCAGGACTAAAATCATGCCAGCCAGCTTCGCTCCCGGGATCGGTATAAGTGCATTCCACGGGATAAAACATTCTCTGACCAGTGCATAAATAAGCCATAACTGCCGGGCAGTCCTGGCTACTGATGTTTCATCATGCTATCTGCTGTATTTACCCGTCGGAATCGATATTATCTCATCCCTCAGTGATATTTAGTCACTGAAGAAAATTGCCTCCGTATTCGGAGAGCAGCATAGAGGCGCAGAAAACTCCCCGGCAACACTTCTCTGCTGGCATTTGAAGCTGCCGCCAGGCATGGTAATTTTGCCCGGGCGGCAGAGGAACTGACCCTGACGAAAGGGGCCATCAGTCGGCAGATTGCGCGACTCGAAGCTCTGCTTAGCTGCAGGTTGTTCGACCGGACAGGAAGCCACGTGAAGCTCAACCCGAACGGCGCACGCTATGCTTATCACCTGCGTGAAACGCTTGAACGACTCGACCGGGCCCCCGGTACGACCTCCATGAAATGGCAATCGCGCCGCGCCGGCGGGTGGCTGACGTACCGAAGCCCGGTGGTTATCATCCCATATGGTCGTTACATGCGTAGCTCGGTTGTTGTTTGTGCGGCACTGCGTCAGCAACGGGACAGGATAGCCATGCTTAGCCGGATTTTTTGTTGTGTTCCAGTTCGGTGAAATCGGCAATAAACTTTTTCAGTAATCTCTCCAGTTCCGTACGCTCATCCGCCTGCCACTGGCGGAAGACATCGTCATAAATTTGCCTGCGCGTCACGTCAATTTTATCGGTCATCGCTTTTCCTGCCGTTGTGATGGCGGCTTCATTAATCCGCTTATCTTTTGCGTTTTTCTGCCGCTGTGCCAGACCGGTTTCCTCCAGCTTCGCTACCTGACGACTCACCGTGGTGTAATCACGGCCTACCCGGTCAGCGAGTTCGACTACGCCAATTGGGCCAAAGCGGCTGATCAGCACCAGCAGCGGAAATAGCGCCCGATCAAGATGAACACCGGAGCCTTTTATCATTAATTCATCGCGTTGCGGGCGATTAAAAGTCCCGACGATAGTCAGCAACGCATCGTGTAAATCTTCATAGTTTGTGGTTTTATGTGTATTTTGCATATTTTTCATTGACGCCACCCAAAGGCAGGAATAATGTGTGTATTATACACTAATTATTCATTAACAGAAGGTGATAAAAATGAAAGCAGCGATGGTTTACGGAGCAGGAGAACTGCCGGTATACGGTGATTTTCGCGAACCTCAGGCCGATGAACGCCATATTGTGGTGACGGTTAAAGCTGCCGCGATAAGCCAGCTGGCCAAAGCGCGCGCTGCAGGAACTCACTACAGCTCAACGCTACAATATCCATTTATTACCGGGATTGATGGTGCTGGTTATCTCAGTAACGGTGACCCGGTCTACTTCCTGGCTTTTAGTTCCCCCTGGGGCAGCATGGCGGAGAGAACGCAGGTCACTCCCGATAGTATCGTACCGCTGCCTGCAACACTTGATCCGGTGGTGGCCGCCGCGATAGCCAATCCAGGTATGTCATCCTGGGCGGCATTAACGCGTCGCGCGCATTTGCGGAAAGGCGAAACGGTACTGATTAATGGCGCCACCGGCACATCCGGTAGCCTGGCAGTGCGCATTGCCCGTCACCTTGGCGCAGGGAAAATCATTGCTACCGGCCGCAACCGTGAGGTGCTGGAGAAACTTCGTACCGAAGGTGCGGATATTACTCTTACGCTGGATGCATTGCCGGCAGAACTGCCTGCATTAATGGCTGAGGGTATCGACGTGGTGCTGGATTATCTCTGGGGTCAGAGCGCACTCAATATTATGACGGCTGCCGTTGCCGGCGGCGAAAAGGTGGTGCGTTTTGTGCAAATTGGCGCGCTCAGCGGCCAGGAGATTTCGCTGCACAGCAAATTGCTTCGCTCATCAGGACTGACCCTGATGGGAAGCGGTCTGGGCAGTGTATCCAATGCAGAGCTGATTGCTGCTGTCGGTGAACTTTTGCAAGCAGCTGCGCAGAGCGATTTCTCTATTCCATTCCAGCAACGTCCGTTAAGCGAAGTGAACGAAGCCTGGGGGGCGGATGACAGCCGTTGCCGTACCGTATTTACCTTCTGACGTGCAGAGGGGCACATCCGTGGTGAAAGCGGCTGTCTGTGGATACACCACGCCAGTTAATTTATTTACTGCTTATCTGGTCAGTTCTGCCGTCATATGTACCTGGTTGCCGGTGAAAGCTTCGGTAATTTTGTAAGACGCGCCGGCATCTTTCGCTTGTGCCGCGATGTGGGCTTCCGCAGCGTCCAGGGTCGACGCGGTGGCGGTAATACTCTGGGCGAAGCTGCCGAAAGACATCAGTGACAGGGCTGAAACTGCAACGAAAGTTTTGATTGATTTCATGATCATTTCCTCGGTAAATTTTATTTATTGTGAGGCGTGTTACCTCGATGTGATAAATGATAAGCCTGCAGAATAATGATTGAAAGTCGATTGATTTGCTGATTTTTATCAAAAAAAATGAATAACAATCAGCCGTTATTGACGAAAGCGGCCGGCCAGAAGAACCCCTTCCTGAGACTATTGCCGAAGCCTGAACGGCCAGCGCAAAAAAGGCCGCCCGGTGGGCGGCCTCTTCTGGCACTTCCTTTTGCAACCATCCGTTATTTATAGATTTCGGCGGTCATATGTACACGGTTGTTGGTGTTGGCTTCTACAATTTTGTACTGCGCACCCTGCTGCTGAGCCTGTGCGGCCACTTTCGCTTCGGCACCTTCAAGGGTGGAAGAGTTGACGGAGATGCTCTGGGCAAAGCTGGCGAATGACATCAGTGACAGGGCGGTAACAGCGGCAACAGACAGCGTTTTGATAATTTTCATGGTTAAAATCCTTTCAGGTTTTTGGCGGAAGGCTGTGTGCCTTCGATGAAGTGATAATAACCCTGGTTACTATTAGCGTCTTAACTAATAGTGCGATCTGCGTCAC